>SBBH01000174.1 GCA_005239795.1 Planctomycetales bacterium | reverse complement strand
TTGCCCATGGAGTCCCTCCATTTCCATGGGCTTCATCGGCAACCACTTGGCAATGCAAAAGCTACGAAAGCCGGTCATGAGTTATCTTGGTGGCAATACCCCTGAGGAAGTGATTGATCCTGGGCGGCCCCTCCATAGCTCGTCTCTCCGCGGCGCGGCTCATTGCGGGTTATGATGAAAGCATGCCCGCCAAGGAGCTTCCACAGGTGCGGCTCGTCGAGAAGCGCGAGGTCACGCACGACCTCTGCATCCTGCGATTCGAGCCGGAGCCGGGCGGCCCCTTGGTCCGCAAAGATGGCCAGTGGAATTTCAAGCCCGGCCAATTCGTAACACTCGGACTCCCCGGGCCCGACAAGCAGATTGAGCGGGCGTTTTCCGTCGCCTCGAGCCCCTATGACGAGGGGCTCGAATTCTTTGTCGAGATCGTCCCCGGCGGTCAGCTCACCTCCCGGATCCGGGATCTCGCGGTCGGCGGCCGGATGTCCTGCCGCAAGCCGGCGGGGAAATTCGTGCTCGACACCGGCCGGAAGCGCCACATCCAGGTCGCCACCGTCACGGGTCTCGCCCCGTTCGTTTCGATCTTGAAGACCTATGCTCTCGAGCGGCGATCCGGCAAGGCCCCGCAGGACCTGAAATTCCTCGTGGTCTACGCCGCCTCCCATGCCGCAGAGCTGGCCTACAGCGATCTTCTGCGCCAGTACGAAAAGGAGGGGTTCGTGACGTTTGTCCCTTCCGTGAGCCGCCCTTGGGAAAACCCCGAGTGGACCGGCGAGACCGGCCGGTGCGAGGACGTCATCCGCAAGCAGATGGACGCCGCGGGGTACGCCCACGAGAACGCCTGCGCGTACCTGTGCGGCAACGGCGACATGATCCGGAACGTCGAGGGGATCTTGAAACGTGCACGGTTCACGCCGGGCCAGATCAAGAAGGAGGAATACTGGTGATTTGCAACTTCTTCACCGAGGGACCGGTGAACCGGCCGACTTCCCCTGGTAAGTGAACTCCGCGAAATCGGGACGGCGCATCCCGGAGGCGAAGGCGTCGAACAGAAATCTCCCTTTCTGGCGGATGATTTGTCGGCGCAGATCCTCCTTGCGCACAGCAAACCCCCGGGGATCCGGCGGTCGAGACGCGGCGACGGCGAGCACAAAGGCGGTTTTTGAGTCGTTATCGATGGCCGCCGCGTGCTGAAGCTTTGCAGACGGGGCGCTGGGAAGCGCGAACGCCTGCCGGCGGAACGCCTCGGAGTTTCCCACGCCGCTGATACTTGCATCGCGCGCCTTGAAGAACTCCGTGACCGCGACTGAAAGAGGCGGTTCCGAGAAGACGTGGGCTGTTTTCCAGGCGGCGAGCTGTTCCTCGACCGCCTCCTCGAGCGTCGTCTCGTCGGCCTTCGTGCGGAGCGCCTCAGCGATCTCTTGAACCTTGGCGAAACATTTTTTTGCCCTCAGGATCTCCCGGATGCGGGGCGCGGCTTCGGCGAGGGGAAGGGCGCCGGCCGGCATCTTTTCGAGGACCCGGTAGAGAACGCCCCCTTCGGGAACTTCAGAGCTTCCAATTGTCCCTGGCGTTGCCGAAAAGAGCCGGTCGGCCGCCGCCGCGAGGTTCCCGATCCCTTTGACGTTGGCCAGCTCCGCGCGTGAAAACGGGCCCGCCGAGGCCACGTACGTCATGGCAAAGCGCTTCGCAACCGTCGGCAGGTCTTCGGGGTGGCTGGCCGCATCGCTTGTGAAACGCAGGGCGTCGGACAGGCGCCGCGCCGCCGTTTCTTGGGCCCTGTCGGCGGTCAGACGCATTTTGATCTCAGAAGCGACATTTTCCAGGGGAATGAACTCCGGCACCGCCGGGGCGTTCCCCGGCTCCCCCCCCACAGCGGGCGGTTTTCGGTAGCGCGTTTCCTTGGATTTTTCGTACTCGGCTTTGACCTCTTCAGCCGTGACCGTGACAAGCGCGGCGGCGGCGGTGCGCGGAAGGAACGCCAGCTCCAGGCGCACCGTCTCGGGGGTCTTGAATCCCGGCTCGGGTGCGTCCACCGGAACGTTTTTGAGCGCTTCATACTCCTCGGCCACCTCTTTTTCAGAAATCTCCTCACTGGCACACAAGAACGCCAGGCGGCCGGCCGCAAGCGCGACGTAGCGGACCTGGCGCTCCTCGTCGGCGGTCAGGAAGAGCTCATAGCATTCCAGATTCGAGCCCGAAAGAGACGCGGAGAGCGCCGTCTGGACGGCGCCGGTGATGACGGACTGCTTCGCCAGGGCCAACGCTTTCTCGGAGACCGGCCCGGGCTGGCGGCCCTGGATATATTGGGCGTAGGCGGCGACGTACTCCGGGTGCGCTGTAAACCCTTGGACTTCGGCGAAGCGCGCGATCGCCAGTTGCCAGAACGCATGGCTCAGCGTCTCGGGAGGCTCGCCCAACCGGGAGCGCCCTCTCAGGTACGGCGCCAGATCGTCCATCGTCACCGTTTTTCCGAGGATCGTGCCGACTTCCTCGCTGGTCCTCGCCGAGAGCGTGCGCCAGTCGACTGCACCCCAGGTGAACATCGTGATGATGACGGCGGCCGTGATCGGCCAGAGGATCCAGAGTCGGTAACGTCGGAAGAAACCGATCATGGGGAGAATATTGTAACCGCCGAGAGAGGGGTGCGCGAGGGCGCGCCGTCCGCGAGTTTCCCCAGTTTGTGCACAGATCCCTGCTCATGCCAAAGTGGCGTGATTCTATACCGGCTGGTTCCATAATAGGAGAAACCTTCCAGCCTA
>SBBH01000036.1 GCA_005239795.1 Planctomycetales bacterium | reverse complement strand
GGGGCTTGATCGGCTTTTTGAGACGCGCCTGGCCAAGAAGCGTTTGGCGGCTCTGGCCGCGCGGCTCGGCTCCGACGTCCCTTTTTTTCTCCCGGGGAATGGGCCGCTCGCGTTCTGTCGGGGGCGGGGGGAACGTGTTTTTCCTTTTAAAGCCGGAGCGATTTTCCACTACGTCCTGGTCAAACCTGCCGTGTCGCTTCCGACGCCTCGGGTCTATGCAGGGCTGGGGGCCCCTCCCCTGAAAGAAAACCGCTTGCGGAGGCTTCCCAAGCGGTCTACGGTAATTGAAGAGGTCCTTCGCCGGGGGGATGTCTTGCAACTCGCGCGCCACCTCGTTAACGATTTGGAACGCGCGGCGCTGGCCGTCGATTCGCGGCTGGCCCGCGTGCGGGATCTCCTGCGGGAGTTTTCCTTCCTCGGAATCTCAATGACAGGAAGCGGTTCGGCCTACTTCGGCGTCTGCTGGGATCGCGCACAGGCGCGTGCACTCGCCGGCCGCCTGAAAAGGGAGCGGCCGCGCCTGGGACAGATTTGGGCCGTGCGGTCGGTGGCGTCTGGGGAATATGGAGGAAGGTAAGGAGGTCGCGATGGAAATCACCGATGTCCGGATCAAGCGGGTCGTCATCAAGGGGGAGAAGCTGCGGGCCTTCGCCACGGTCACATTCGACGGGGAGTTCGTCGTGTCCGACATCAAGGTAATCGATGGCGCCAACGGCCTCTTCATCGCCATGCCCAGCCGGAAAATCACCGATCGGTGCTCCGGCTGCGGGGGGAAGAACCACCTGCGCGCCAAGTTCTGTAACGACTGCGGCGCCAAGCTTGCTCCCGAGCGCGCCGCCAAGGACGCCGCCGGCCGCGCCAAGCTCCATGTCGACATCGCGCATCCGATCAATCCCGAATGCCGTCAGCGGATCCAGGAGGCGATCGTCAAGGCGTACAGCGAGGCGGCCGACGAATCTGGGGCCGCCCCGTCGGAGGAGGAGCCCGAGCCCGGCAACCGCCGCGATCCGGCCCCCGGCGCCCAGATGGAGGGTGGCGATGATACGTTCGACCGGGAGATCTTCTCATAGCGCGCACACGTTTCCCCGATGACTTCTGCCTGATTGGCGCCGGAGCGGTCGGCACCGCCCTGGCCCAAGCGCTCTCGGCCGCCGGGTGGCGCGCGGGATCTCTCGTGTGCCGATCGCTCCCCTCTGCCCGCTTGGCGGTGCGGACTGTCGGCGCGGGGTGCCCTTCCGTCGACGCGGCCGCGGCCGCGCGCCGGGTCCGCTGGGTGATCCTGGCCTTGCCCTATCGTCAGATCGCTCCGGTCGTCCGGCGCTTGGCGGCGCTTGGCGCCGTGGGGCCAGGGTCCTGGGTCGTCCATACGAATGGATCCTGCGGGCGGGAGGTGTTGTCGGCGGCCGCGCGCGCCGGCGCGTGCACGGCGGCGGCCCACCCCTTCCTTTCCTTTGCGCACCGCCGCGATGCGCCGCCCCTGGCCGGCGCGTTGTGGGGGATCGATGTCGAGGTCCGCCGGCGGTCGGAGTTGATCCGTTTTGTGCGGGCGCTTGGAGGGACGGCCTGCGCCGTCCCTCCCGGCGCGCGCGCCCTGTACCATGCGGCGGGCGTTTTCGCTGCAAGCCATGTGGTCGTGCAAGCCGCGGCGGCTCGGTCGCTTCTCGTGCGCGCGGGAGTTCCGCCGCGCGCCGCCTTTCACGGAATTACAGCCATGATGGCAGGGGTCGTCCGAAACCTGGCGCGCGTCGGACTGCCGCAGGCGGTCACCGGACCGGCCTCCCGGGGAGAGACGGATGTGCTCCGGCGGCAGATCGCCGCTCTCGGGGCCGCCGGGCTCGACAGGGATCTGGTGCGGCTCTATCGCATCTGCGCGCGCCAGGCGGCGCGCCTGGGCAGAGCCAAAAGGGAGAGAGGGCGACGGGGGGACGGGGGGACGGGACGGTGCAGGGAGAAGGAAGAAAACGGAAGAAGAGCATGAAGGAAGATTCCGTTCCCTCACCTTGGGCCTGCGTACTCGATCCCGTCAACCGCGTGTCGCTCGCGGTGGTCCGGTCGCTGGGACGCGCGGGGCTCTCCGTACGCCTGGGTGAGCCGGATCTCGCTGGGGTGGGGACCCCCTCAAAGGGGCCCGCGGCGGTCAGCCGCTATGTGAAGGCGCGCGTGCGGCTCCCCTCGCCGCTTGAACGCGCAGCGTTCGCAGAAAAACTTCTCGCGGCGACGCGTCCGGGCGAGGTGATCCTGCCGGTGTCGATCAATTCCCTGCTGGCGGTCCTTTCTTCAGAGGCATTGCGCCGGGACCGACGCGTCCCCTTCGGAAGCCTGGAAGAGGTCCGGCGCGCCAATGCCAAACCGTCCCTTCTGGCCCGGGCCGCGTCGCTGGGGCTTTCCGTTCCGCGGACGCTCTGCCCGCGAACCTTAGAGGAGGGGCTCGATCTGGCCCGCGCCATTTCCTATCCTTGTGTTTTGAAGCTGGCCGACGACGAGGGGCTCTTCCTTCCACCCGAGGCCCGCTACAGCGTGGTTGGCGATCCGATCGCCTACCGAATCAGATACCGGCAACTCCATGAGAGAAAACCCTGCCCGATCGTTCAGGAATACGTTACCGGGGAGGGGTGGGGCGTGGCTCTTCTCTACTGGAAGGGGCGTCGTCTGGCCCATTTCATCCACCGGCGTCTCCGGGAGTATCCCCGCGCGGGGGGGCCTGCGAGCCTTGCCGAGAGCGTTCACGATCCGGAACTCCTGGCGGCGGCCTGTCGGCTCCTGGAGGGGATCCATTGGGAGGGACCCGCGATGGTGGAATTTCGCCGCGCGCCGAGCGGACGCCCTTTTCTCATGGAAATCAATCCCCGCTTTTGGGGGACGCTTTCCCTATCCATCGCCTGCGGGGTTGATTTTCCGCTTTTGCTTTATCGCCTGGCTTGCGGCGAGCCAGCGCGGGGGCCCGAGCGCTACCCCGCGGGCGTGCGCCTCAGGATCGTCTCTCTGGAGTGGGCGCGGGTTTGGGACGAGGTGCGGGGCGGCGAATTCCTGCAGGCGGCCCGCGAGAGCTGGACGTTTATTTCCGACGGACGGGTCCGCGATGCCCTTTTCGACCGGGAGGATCCGGCGCCCACGCGTGCGGCCTGGGTTTCACTTTTTTCCAGCGCGCGAATTCGAAGCCGCCGTGGAACGCGTTTTCCAGGCCGCTTGAGCGAGGCCGCCTCATGAAGATACTCGTCCTGATCGACATCTACTCCAAGGCCCCCATGGGGGGGGCGGGGACGGTGCTTTTGGAGACCGCACGAGCTCTGCGGCAAGCCGGCCACGAGGCGCTCGTTCTCTGTCGGCGTCGTCAGGACATCAGCGACTACGAGTTTATCGAGGGGATCCCATTCTGGACCTTCAGCGTTGAGACGGAAGGGTTTCGCGGGGCGTGGGATCTCATGAGGGGATATCAGGCGGCCACTCAGGCGGTCGTGGCCGGGCGGCGCTGGGACGTGATCCTGAGCCATCATCCGCTTCCCCTTTGGGCGGTGGCGCAGCGTCTGCCGCGGGCGATCCCCGTCGTCTCCGTGTTTCATTCCCCCTGGCCAGAGGAATACCGCCTGATGCACGGTGGGAAGGCGTCTTGGGCCGGACGGGCGGCGAGGACCTGGATTGAAAGCGAGGCCTTGGACCGTTCAGACCGCGTCGTGACGCTCAGCCATTCCATGCGCCGCGAGGCCGAGGAGCGCTACCCGGCCTGCGCCGGGAAGACGGCTGTCATCCCCGGCGGGGTCGATCTCGATCGTTTCTCCTTTGTTGCCGATCCCGCGCGGGAGCGGGCGGCCTGGAGCCGAGAGATTCCGTTTCCCTCGTCGACGTTCTGGGTTCTTACGGTTCGTCGCCACGTTCCGCGCACGGGCGTCGACGCCCTGATCGCGGCTGTCGCCCGGATCGCACCTGACGTGCCGGATCTGAGGCTGGTGATCGGCGGGACAGGGCCGCTTGAAGGGGAGTACCGGCGGCTCGCCGCCGAGCGGGGGGTGTCCGACCGTGTGGCTTTCACAGGGTTTCTGCCGCCCGAGCGGCTGGCCGCACTCTACAGGACGGCGGATCTTTTCGTGCTCCCGAGCCGGGCCCTCGAGGGGTTCGGCCTGGCGATCCTGGAGGCGATGGCCGCGGGAACGCCGGTCCTGGCGACGCCCATCGGCGGAATCCCGGAGGTTCTGGGCCCTTTCAATCCGGATCTCCTCTGCGCCGGCTGGGACGAGTCGGCGATCGCCCACGCCCTTCTGGGCTGGTACACGCGGCGCCTGGAGATCGCGCGCATGCGGCCGGGGTGCCGCCGGTATGTCGAGGAGAAATTCTCGTGGGACGCGACGCGGAAAAACCTGGAACGGATTTTCGAAGAGCTCGGTTGAGGATCCTGAACGTCGTCACCCGGATCGTTCGGGGGGGGGCTCAGGGGACGATGCTCCGGATGGCCGAGGAATTCTCCCGGCGCGGGCACGAGGTGGCCTGCCTGTATGGGCCCCCTGACCGGGGCGAAGGGAGCTATGAGCCGGAGCTCAAGGAACTCGGCATCCGGACGCGGTGCGTCAGCTCGCTGGTGCGCGATCCGGATCCTTGGAACGATCTGGCGGCCTTGCGGGCTCTCCACAGCGAGATCGTCCGAGGCAGCTACGACATCGTTCATACCTACACATCGAAGGCGGGTTTCCTAGGGCGTCTCGCGGCGGCGCTGGCAGGCGCCGCCGCCGTGGTCCATTCTCCCCAAGGGCACCTTTTTGCTCCAAGCGCGGCAATCCCGGGTGTGAGCGGTCATCCGCTTCGCCGGCGGCTCTTCCTGGCGATGGAACGGCGGGCCGCCCGGTGGGCCGACGCCGTGATCGCCCTGACCCCGGAGGAAGCCCGTCAGCAGACCGATCTGGGGATCGGTTCCATTCGTCTCTTCACCGTCATCCCGAATCCCGTCGAGGAGCGGTTTTTTGCCCCGCGGCCACCTCTTTCGCATTCGGGAAGCGTGGTGGTCGTCGTCGGGCGCCTCGCGCCCGAGAAGGGGCACCGTTTCCTGTTCGAGGCGTTCGCGCGGGCTCTCTCTCTCTCTCCGGACCTTTCGCTCTGGGTCGTTGGGGATGGCCCCGAGGCGCAGTTTCTTAAGGCCGACGCGGCCAGGCGAGGGATGGGCGACTCTGTGCGGTTCTGGGGGCTTTTGAATGATGTGCGACCGGTCCTGGCCCAGGCCGATTTTTTGGTTTTGCCGTCGTCCTACGAAGCGCAGGGGATTGTGCTTTTGGAGGCGATGGCAATGGGGCTTCCTGTTGTCGCGACGCGTGTCGGAGGGGTCCCCCGTTTCATCGAGGACGGCGCCAACGGCCTCCTGGTGGAATTCGGGGACGCCGAGGGGCTCTCTCAAGCGCTGGCGCGGATCGCTTCCCAACCGGATCTGCGCGCGAAGCTGGCAGCGGCGGGGCGTGCCCGGGCAGCCGCCTATCGGCCCGGCGCCATCGCTGACAAGCTGGAGACGCTCTACCGGCGCTTGCTCGCGCGCCCATGCGACTTGTGATAGAGTCTTAGGGGCCGTCGCGAATCCTAGCGCGATCTAACCATGGAATATGACCTGCACATCCATTCTCGCTTTTCCTTCGACAGCCGGAGCGATCCCGCCCGCATCGTCGCCGCCGCCAAGAAGACAGGGCTCCGCGGGATCGCCGTCACCGACCACGATTCGATCGAGGGAGGACTGGCGGCGCAGGCCATCGCCGGCCCGGACCTGATCGTTGTCGTCGGGATGGAAGCGACAACGGAGGGGGGGGATCTCATTGGGCTTTATCTCAAAGAGGCGGTCGTGACGCAAAACCCTTTCGAGTTCGTGGCCGGCGTGAAATCCCAGGGGGGGATCGTCTTCATTCCGCACCCGTTCCGCTATCATGTCGTGCCGGATGAAGAGCTTCTCGCACAGGTCGACGGGATCGAGGGGTACAATGGCCGTTCGAGCCGCCTGCGGGAAGTCGACCCCACCTGGGGAGAGCCGAAGGTGGAGCGGGTCGCGAAGGAGCATGACCTTTTCGTCGTTTCCGGCAGCGATGCGCACCGTCCCTCCCAGGTCGGGAGGGGGCGCACGGTGGTGCCGGCGGCGACGGCGGAGGATCTGCGCCGGGAACTAATGAAGGGGAACACTCTCCTCTGCGGGCCGCGCCGCTCAGCTCTGGCCCATGTCTGCGACGAAGTGAAGGGGGCCGTCGCGGATCGAGTCCGCCAGTGGATAGATAAGAACCGCAACCGGCCGCAAGAGCCGGAGTTCGGTTTCAGCCGGGACGAGGGAGCTCGCGATGAAACCCGATGACGGCTATCTGGCTCGCCAGAGGCTCCTCGTGGTCGCTCCGCACGCCGACGACGAGTCAATTTCGAGCGCCGGCCTTCTCTGGCGCGTGAAGCGCGCAGGGGGGCAGGCTTTCGTCCAGGTCGTTTCGGTCGGAGATCTCGACCACTTCGACAACACGGGCCAGACCGTAAAGGGGGACCGGCGTGGCGGAGAGCTCGCCGAGGCGATGAAATTCCTCGGCGTGGATGACTTCGAGATTCTCTACAACGACGTCGATCTACATTTGAGGCTCGATACGATCCCCCGGCGGGATCTGGTGGACAGGATCGAACGCACGGCGCGGTTGTCGATGGAGAAGACCAAGCCCACGATGGTCGTGATCCCCTTTCCGTCGTATAACCAGGACCATGAGGCGGTCTACTGGGCGGGGGTCACGGCGTCGCGGCCGCACCTGTCTACGATGAAGGCGTTCCAGCAGGTGGTTCTGGTGGGGGATGCGCCCCAGCTGGCGTGGAACACGCAAGCGTTCCATCCGAACTTCTACGTCGATATCTCCGACTGCCTCGACAAGAAGATCGAGGCGTTCCGCAAGCACCGTTCGCAGCAGCGTCCTCCTCCGCACCTGGGCGGGGCGGAAGCGCTGGAGCTTCTCTGCCGCATGCGCGGACGTGAGATCTCGGTGGACGCGGCTGAGGCCTACCAGGCGCTGAGGATCGTCATATGAACAAGCCGCTCGAGGCGAGGAAGACCATCGTGGTGGTTGACGATGACCGCTCCATCCGGACGCTCCTGGAGATGGGGCTCAAGAAGGAAGGATATGTCGTCTCGTCGTTTGAGAACGGCCAGGCGGCACTCGATGCGCTCCCCGAGATCAAGCCAGACCTCGTGCTTTCGGACTGGATGATGCCGGTGATGGATGGCGTGGCGTTCTGCAAGCGCGTCAAGGCCGATCCCGAGATGAAGTCGATTTTCTTCGTGCTCCTCACGGCCAAAACCCAAGGGTCGGATAAGATCGAGGGGCTCGACAGCGGCGCCGACGACTACCTGACGAAGCCCGTTCAGATGCTGGAGCTCGCCGCGAAGGTCCGCTCAGCTCTTCGGATCAAGGAGTTGCAGATCGAGCTCGAGAAACGAAACACCGAACTCCAGCGTCTGAACGACATCAAGGACGATTTTCTCGGGATGGCCGCGCACGACCTCCGCAATCCCCTGGGCGTCATCAGCCTTTGGACGGAGTCGCTCCTGGCGGAGGCCCTGGGGAAATTCACCGAGGAGCAGAAACGCGCCGGGGAGGTGATCTTGAAGCACACCGACGCGATGTTGTTCCTCATCAATGACCTTCTGGATATCGCGGCGATTGAATCGGGAAAGGTCAAGTTCGAGTGGTGGACCGGGCCTGTCCAAAATGTCGTCAAGGAGGTCGCCGAGTCGAACCGGGTTCTGGCCGAGAAAAAAGGGATCGATCTGACCTATCATGAGGCGCCGGAGCTTCTCGTGGCCCGCTACGACCCGCGCCGCATCGAAGAGGTGCTCCGAAACCTCGTCTCGAACGCCATCAAGTTCACGCCAAAACAGGGAAAGATCCGCGTGAGCCTGACTCCCGCGGAGGGGTTTGTGCGTGTCGAGGTCGCCGACACCGGCTGCGGGATCGCGCCGGCCGAGAAGCAGAAGCTCTTCCAGAAATTCCAGAAGCTCTCCAGCCGCCCCACCGCCGGCGAGCGTGGCACGGGGCTGGGCCTGGCGATCGTCAAGAAGCTGGTCGAACTCCACGGCGGGGAGGTCGGTGTCGACAGCGACCTCGGGAAAGGGTCGACCTTCTGGTTTACGCTTCCGACAACGCCTGCCGGAAAGTGAAGCGCCCTTCGGCCCATTCCAGGAAGGGCATGCCGGTGCGCCAATCTTTCATGACATAGAGCGCGCAGGACCGTCCCGCGACCTCCACAGTCCGGTTTTCCTGCTGGTGCACATGTCCGCAGATAACAACGTCCACGCCCCGCGCGTAGATCGCCTTTAGCGGTTCGGGCTGGATCCGAATGATCTCGGCCGGCTTTCCGGCGATCGATTGGACACTGGCGCGGCGCAATCGCAAGGCCAGGGCACGCTTGACGGGAAGCGGCAGGCGCTTGGCCAGCCCCCGCAGGGGGGCGCTTTGCATCACGGCGCGGTAGCGCTGATGCCCTGTGTCGCGCGTGCAGAGCTGGTCGCCGTGAAGGAGCAGGACCTTCTTCCCCCCGAGTTCGATCGGAAGGGATTCTCCCTTGGCGAAGAGCCCTGGCGGCGCCTCGTCCTGGCGGCTGATCAAGTAGTCGCGGTTCCCGAAGACGAAGCGGATGGGACGGCCGCGGATCCCCAGCTCTTCGATGCGCGCAAGCGTCTTTCGGTAGTCGTCCAAGCGAACATGGTCGGGGCCGACCCAGTAGTCGAAGAGGTCCCCGAGAATATAAAGAGGAAAGTCTTCCCGGCCCCATGCCGAGAGGAACCGGTCGAAACGCTCGGTCCGCTCTGGATCCGCGGGGTTCAAGTGGACATCGGAAACGAACCAGGCCCGCTCGGTCATTCCCCCGCGTCTCCCCCTTTGAGCAAATCTTCTAGGATATTGGCGATCGACTGAACGGAGCCCCGCAGGAGAGCCATCTCATAATGCGGCTCCCGGACGGTGCCTGTAACTCTGACCGAGGCGATCCCCGCCACAACGCCTGTCAAAAATTCCCAAACCTTGCCCAAGATAATCATATCTTGCAGGAAATCCTTGCGGGCGCCCGCAAAGAGGGTGACGTCGATCTCCCCTCCGTAGCGGATCGTGCCGTCCGAGGCGTAGAGAGCGATATTCTTTCCGTGGATCTTGAGTTCCGTCAGGACGATTTTATTCGGGTGGATCTCGATCTTCCCCTCCACGCGTCGGATCCGCTCCTCGTCGACCTTGTCAGAACCCAGGAGTTTCTCGAGGACGCCGGTCAAGGTGGGGATCCTCCCCAGGTCGCCGTCCTTGATCTTGAAGGAGGCAGAGCCGGAAAGTCCTTCCGGACCCTTCTTGAGGCGCAGGCGGTATTCGAGGCGCCCTGAGATCTCGCGCGTCGTTCCAAACGCCTGCTTAGCCAGGGAGCCGATCTGGATGTCGTGTCCAGAGGCATAGATCTCGAGGGAGGGCGCGGGGGCGCTCGTGAAGCGCACGCGCCCTTGGACCGTCCCCCCGGCGCAGCCGGCTTCAAAGGGGAGATCGGCCAGCCCTAGGTCCACCGTCCGCACCCCCTGATCCATTCCCAGAAAGATGGGGATCGTGAGATGGTTGAAAGGGAAGGAGCCCACGCGGGCGGCGGTGAGGTGTGCGATCCCCTCACCGTGAAGTGATTCTTTCGCGCCGAAAAGCTCCATCTCGAGATCGCCTGCGAGGTTCTGAACCTGCGGCGTGAGCGCTGAAAATCCAGCATCCTGGAGGGACGCCTTGAAAAAAACGGAGGTCCTTTCGAAATTCCCTCCCGTGCGGCCGGAGGTGCTGACCTCGAGGTCGATGACCCCCTGGGGCCTCAGGAAATCCCACGCTTGCTGAAGGCGGGGCGGGAGATGGCCGCGCAGATCGTCTGTGAGGGAGGCGCCGTCGGCGTTCACCGTCAGGTGATACTTGGCTGTGGCGGCGTCGAAGCGTCCGCTGATGGCCAGCGGCGTTCCCCGGAAAGATCCCGCGAGGTTCTGGATTTCCTGCCCCCCCGGCCCCCAGAGAAAAGCGCCGGAGACGCCGGAGAGCTCCAGGGGGCAAGGAGGAGGGAGGCAGAGGGATCCTTCCAGCGCTTGGATCGTCCCTTCCACGAGGGGTAATGAACCGCGCCGCGCCGTCAAGGTCATGTCAAGCTTTGCGGCCCCTTGGGGTTTGATGAGATCCCAGCGCGCCGCCAATTCTGCAGGGAGCATCCCCTTCAGGGATTCATCCGTCTTCAGGCGGTCGGCCGAGAAGCGCCAGGTCGCGCTGTCCCCTCCCAGATTGGCCTCACAAAGGGCCCGCCCCCCGGACCACTGTGGATGCGCGACGTCGAGCGCGAGCGCCATCGTCCGCCGATGGGGATCCAGGGTAAACAGGCCCTTGGCACTTCCATCCGCGATCCGCAGGCCGGCGGGGGGATCGACCTCGACGGTTCCACGGTCACAGGACAGATGAATCCTCTGCGCCGGGAAGGGAAAAGAAGCAGGCTGGTTGGGCGAGTTCTCACGGGGGGCCAAGAAGGCATAGGCCTCTTTGCGCCAGACCAGATGAAGTGTTTTGCAGGAGATGTCCGCGATCCGCAGACGCGGCGCCAGGCTCAAAAGCCCTGAAAGGGACATGCGCACGCGCACGTCGCGCGCCTTCAAGAACCGCTCGCGGCGTCCCTCGCGGGGGTAGCGCAAGGACACGCGCGTCGCGACAAGCGTGCCCGCCGGCGTCATGTAGACAGCGCCGATGTCGGCTTCTCCCGTCCATTGCCGCTCGGCAAAGGCCTGCGCGACGGCGGTCAAGGCCAGGGGGTGGGCGGCATAGAGCGCGAACGCGGCGAAAAACGCGATCTTCAAAATTCTGCGGAGCGCGCGCCGGGACGGGGCGATCGGCACCGGAGCATTCTAAAGTGGCCGTGTAGAATTTTGCATGAATCCTACGGCTTCGCACCGCTTTCAGCGTTGCCTCGCAGACGGTTCCAAAGCTCCAGGGCCCCCGCCGCGGCCGCGAGGATCAAAAACGGTTCGGCGGTCAGGCGGAAGCGGACCGAGCCGATCAGGAGTCCGTGGAGGACGCTCAAGTAAAGGACGAGCCCTCCCGTCCAGGTCCAAAGCGCCAGGGTTCCCGCGCCGCGCCAGAGGGCCGCGGCGGCCAGGATCAGGACCGGCCCATAGGAGGCGGCCAGGGCGATCGTGACCAGCGGCGTCTTGTGGCGGGGATCGTTCGGTAGGGGGTTCCAGGTCCGGATCACCTTGCGGGTTGTCAGGTAGAGGGCGCGCGCCGGGT
Organism: Planctomycetales bacterium; assembly: GCA_005239795.1. Lineage (GTDB taxonomy): Bacteria > Planctomycetota > SBBH01 > SBBH01 > SBBH01 > SBBH01. Next base: position 6,498 of record SBBH01000036.1, on the reverse strand, counting down.
TTTCGCGCATTGCGTGCAGAGCCTCGCGGGCGAGGGCGCGGTCGCGCTGGGCCTCCGGAAGCCCCGCGGTCGTCGCGGGGAGCAGCATGACGTCCGCGCGGGGGCCGCCTGTGGCGCCTGGAGCGTTTCCTTCGTAGAGGTCCTGGCCGAGGCGTGCGGTGACGGCGATCCATTCGTCTAGGACGATGCGGGTGCGAATCGTCCAAGGGGCGAGCGTCGCGAGGTAGGCCAGGAGGGCGAGTGTTGCCATCCGGTGGACGGGTTTCGGGGCGCGTATGGCGGTGCACAGGAAGATAAGCAGGGAGAAGAGGAGCGTCACCGGGCGCGTGAGGACCGCCAGGCCTCCGAAGACACCGGCCAGGACCGCCCGGCGCGGACTTCCAAGATCGGCGGCACAGGCGGCGTGGGCCAAGAACAGGAAAAGAAAAAGCGTTTCGGTGAGCGCCAGCGGCGTGTACGCCGCGTGATGAGGGTAGAAAGCGAGGGTCCAGGCCGCGATCCAGCCGATCCGTTCGTTCGCCAGGCGCTTCCCGAGCGGGATGAGCCAAAGGCAGCTCAGGGCTCCTAGGACCGCCTGCGGGAGCGCCCATGCCCAAAACATCTCCCCGAACACGCGAAAGATCACTCCTAGAAATGCCGGATACAGCGGAGGGCGGCTGGCGCGCAAGGGGCCCTCGGCGAAGATTCCGGTCTCTGAGAGCGACCGGGCGATTGCGCGGTAGGAGGCCGGATCGGTGTAGTTGAAGGGGCCGCCGGATTCGCTTGAGGCGAGCCGGTCCACGGCGAGGCAGAAGCCCAGCCGGACCAGGAAAGCGGTCGCGAAGAGGGCGATCCAGCAGGTCGACATGATGAACTTCCCCGGCGGTTTGATGTTTAGAGTTTTGGTTTTTGGTGTTTATTTGAGATAGACCCGTCGCACACGCTTGCCCAGGCCGCAGAGAATTTCGTAGGGGATCGTCCCGGCTGCTACGGCGAGCTCCCCGGCACTGATCCGCTCGGACTCCTGCCGGCCGATGAGGACCGCCTCGTCCCCGACGGTGACATCGGGAATGTCGGTGACGTCGACCGTGGTGTAGTCCATTGAGACGCGCCCCGCAACACGGGCTCGCTTTCCGCGGATGAGAACCTCGCCGCGGTTGGCCAGGGCGAAACGGTAGCCATCGTTGTAGCCGATCGCCAGGATCGCGATGCGGGTCGCGCGCGCCGTTGTGAAGGTTCGGGCATACCCGATGCTGGCCCCCTCAGGGAGGTCCTTGAGGAAGACCACCTGGCTCTTCAGGGTGAGGGCGGGCTCGAGCCCGGTGTCGTTTTCGCGCGGGGAGCCGTGAAGGATGCCGTAGACCGCCCCGCCGGGGCGGACCAGATTCAAAGTCCCTTCCGGACCGTGGAAGAGGGCGAGCGAATTCTCCGCGTGTCGGTAGGGGATGCGGATCCCCCGCTCTTCTGCCTCTTTGATGATTTGGGCGAACAGTTCGATCTGCTGGCGCGTTTGAGGATTATCGGCGTCGACAGCCGCCAGGTGCGTCGAAATCCCCTCGAGCTCAAGGGCATCGCTTTCGGCGATCTGCGTCAGAAGCTCCAGGGCCCGCGAGGGAAGGGCCCCCAGGCGCCCCATACCAGTGTCGATCTTGAGATGGACCCGGGGCCGCTTTTTCAGGGCCTTGGCGATCTGAGCGAGGGTCTGGATCTTTTGCGAGGAGTGGACCGTGACGGCGATGTCGTGCGTGATCACCGGCTCGATCTCGCCGGGGATCAGGCTCCCCAGGACGAGGATCGGGGAGGTGATCCCGGCGGTCCGGAGCTCGATCGCCTCGCCGGAATCCCCCACGCCCAGGAAGGCGGCTCCCGCGTCGATCACGGCGCGGGCCGTCTCCACCGCACCGTGGCCGTAGGCGTCGGCCTTCACCACGACGAGGACATGGGCGGCGCCCGCCTGCTTGCGGATCAGGCGCACGTTGCGCGCGATCGCGGCGAGGTTGATCTCGGTCCAGGCGCGGTGTTCCATCCGAGGGGAAATGTAAACGATGCGCCTTGTGAGTCGCTAGTCACTAGTTTCTAGTCGCCAGGATTAAACATCCTTTCATTGTTCTAGCGACCAGCGACTGGCGACGGCTGTTGCTAAGATGCACTTATGTTCAATGCCCATTCAATGGATGTTATCGCGATCGACGGACCGGCCGGCTCCGGAAAGAGCACCGTCGCGCGGGATTTGGCCATGCGCCTGGGGCGGTTCCACCTTGACACGGGGGCCCTATACCGGGCGCTCACCTGGAAGGCGCTGGATCAAAAAGCGGATCTCGAGGACGCCGCGGCGCTTTTGGCGCTTCTTGGGTGCACGGCGCTCGGGTTTGAGGGGGACGGGCGGATTCTCGTGGACGGCGTGGACCGTTCGAAGGAAATCCGTACTCCTGAGGTGACGCGGCAGATCTACCGGATCGCGGAAAAAGGGGAGGTGCGCGCGCGCCTGCGGCCGATCCAGCGAGCGCTGGTGTCGGGGCGCTCGGCCGTCGCAGAGGGGCGCGACATGGGGAGCGTCGTTTTCCCCGACGCGCGCTGGAAATTCTATCTCGACGGTGACGAATCAGTTCGCGCCGAGCGGCGCTGGAGGGAGCTGGTACCGGGAAACCCAAGCCTGACGCGCGAGGAGGTCTTGACCGAGCTCAAGGATCGCGACGCGCACGACACGCAGCGCGCCGCGGCGCCGCTCGTATGCCCCCCCGGCGCCGTCCGGATCGACACGACGGCGCTTTCGATCGAGGATGTGATCGAGAAGATCGAGAAAATCGTTCAGCGGAAAGGCTGACATGGCGCATTTTCATATGAGCTATGACCTGGTCTTGGCAGGGCTCAACCGGGCGCGTGTCCGGTATCTTGTCGTCGGAGGCGTCGCCATGGGTTTGCACGGTTACGTTCGAGCCACCGGCGACATGGATCTTTTCGTTGACCTAGCCTCACAAAACACGAGGCGCGCTCTGGCGGCGTTCAAGCGGCTTGGTCTTCGCCCCCTGATTCCGGTCAATCCGATGGACTTTGCCAAAACCGACGTCCGCCGGAAGTGGATCCGTGAAAAAGGGATGGTGTCTTTTCCCTGGTATCATCCCAAGGATGCTCTTTTTCGGTTGGACATATTCGTTGCAGAACCGATGCCGTTTGCGATGGCCTGGAAGCGGAGGATGATTCGGGAGAAGGATGATCTTGAGATTCCCGTTGTTGGAGTCAACGATCTTTTGAGGATGAAGCGCAAAGCGAACAGAGACAAGGATCGCAACGACATTTTGGTGTTAGAATCTTGGTTGAGGGAGCGATCCGAATGAAGCAGAGGACGAAGGGGACGGCATGGCAGGCGTGCGACGAATCATCCAGAGATCAAGGAGTTCGAGACTATTTCCGGTGGCTCCACCGGATGCAGAAGTTTTACGCGAGATTCGGTCCCCCGGCTCCCCCTGCTACGCGTTCGACGTCGGCATCGGGCGCGGCCTCCAGGCGCCGCCGCCGGCGCTCCGCGCGCTGAACAGGGCTCTGGTGCAGCCGGCCGAGCGATGAAATCGTTCTGGAATGTCGCCTTCCTGAACCGCTGTCCTTGGAAAGCACGGGGCGTTAGGGGACACCAATTCTTTTCATTCTGGGACCTCGGCGAATTCGAGTCTCAGTCCCATCGCGGACGCGCCGGAAAACGTCAGGTCCACGATCTCGGAGACCGCCCGGTACGATTTCCCCTCGTGGCGGATTTGGGAGACGAACACGTAGTGTCCCGGCGGAAGGCTGGCGAAACGAAAATTCCCTTCCAGATCTGTTCTGGCGCTCGCCGTCGCCCCGTTGGGAAGGCGCCCCTCCGTTTGCGGCGGAGGGAAAGAGCGCACCGCTTTGTCTTCGCTGACCGGATAGGCTCCCACCGCCAGAGAAGGCCCCTGTCGCCGGTTGGGCCACAGGAGCGTCCCCTCCACCTCGCCGGTGGACACAAGGCGCAGTTCCACCGGGCCGATAGAGGCGTCTTCCGTCACGGTCAGATCCAGGGATGCGCTTCCCGGCGTGGCTTGGGCCGTCAGGCGGATCCGTCCGGAAGGGACATTCTGGATGACGAACCATCCGTGAGGGGACTCCTTTGTTCGAGGTTCCCAATCTCCCTGGAGGGTTTCCCGGGTTCTGGTTTGGAGAGCGTCATTTTCGCTGCTCGACCAGCCAGTTTTTTGGGCCCCCGCTGGCAAGGCTCGGATATGGACGTTATTGAGGGGGGTCCCGTCCCGGTCTGAAACCGCGCGTCCCCAGATCCTTCCTCCCCGGTGGAAAAGGAGCGTGCCGAGATCCCCGCCCTGATCCAGCGCGGCCTTGACCGCCTCGGGGGGGAGCCTGAGGGGCAGGTATCCGTCGATCGAGAGGTTGACCCAGGTGACATGGCGAGGAAATTTCACCTGGAATTTTCCAGTCTCATCAGATCGGCTGGCCGTGCCCCGATCAAGCCACCGGTTTTCGAAAATTGCCTTAATCTCCCTGTCGGTCAGGAAAGTCCCATGAGCATCCTGGGCGACACCTGTGAACGTCGGGTAGGGCCGGATGACGATCGTAGGGCCCTCCACAGTCTTGCCTGCCTCGACCAGCGCCAACTGGTATTTGGATACCTGCTCGAATTCCATTCCTTCCCCTCCGGAGACGAGCCAGACGAAATAACGCCGGGGGATGAGAATTTCCGAGAGGTATTCTCCTGTTTTCGAATCAAGGGTGCAGCCGAACATCGGGGTGCCGATCTCGACGGTTCCTCCGTATTCCGGAGAGCAGCACACGGACAGTTGCTCCGGCAAGGGTTCCCCTTCGGGAGCGCCGTCGAGGCGGACTTTCCCCCGGACTTTTCCCCCCCGTTCGGCGCGGAGTTCCACGGTGTGGGAGGCCCCGGAAGGAAAGGAAAAATTCCTCTCCGGCCTGTTCGTGCATTCCGCGGAACTCGCCATGGCGAAGACGAGGATCTCTTTTTCCGCGGCGTCGGTCTGGATGAGAAAATGAGCTGTCCCGTCCGGCCCGGTGCTTCCTTGTTTCGATTTCGTTTTTTTGGAGCTTCTCCAGAGCCCTTTTGTTGCATCGCGGTCCGCAGAAAGAGCCGCCTCTGACCCAGGAAGCCAAGCCAGATGGATGGACGCCCCCGCGATCGGGGTTTCACTGGCTGCCTCGATCAGGCGGACGATGACGCGGGATTCAACGGATGCGGCTGGGGATGCGGCCGGCGGCGTTTGCTTCGCGGTCGGTTGAACCGGGTCTTTATTTTTTTTCGGCCCGCCGTCCATCACCGGGGTGGCGGGAGGCGCCTGTGGCCGGGAAGAGGGGGCTTGCGTCTTCGGTCTGGCGCGGGGTGTCGGCGGGACGGCTTCTTTCAGGAGCCAGAGGCATATGAGCAAGCCCACCGCGAGCCCCAGGAAGATGACCGAGAGGGCCTTCGGGAAACGATTCAGCATGGGTCACTTATACGACTCCAGGATCTCGTCCAAAGCGGCTTTCGAGAGCCGCGTCTTCTCGATCGGCAACGTCGCCAGCGGCTCGTCGACGAGGTTCAAGTGCTGGGTGAAGTCCTTCATCTTCGGGTCGACATAGAGGATCCCGGTGATGAGGTGGTTCTCCTTCTGACCCTTTTCAATCACCTGCAGGGCCTGCATCCGGTCGCTTGGATTGTAGTCCATCTGAAGTTTCTTGAGCATGAGCTTGGAGCCGTCGTGCATCGTCACTTCCTGTGCGGAGCCGGGGGCGTAGTCGACCTTGATCTCCTCAAAGTAGGGGACGAAGCCGATCTCGTGGAGGGGCGTGTCGGTCTCCTTCGCATGCTTGTACGATTTTGTGGACCCCTCGTGGTCGTTGAAGGTGACGCAGGGGGAGACGACGTCGACCAGCGCTGTCCCTTTGTAGGCCAGCGCCGCTTTCAGGACCTGGAGGAGCTGTTTGGCGTCCCCTGAAAAGGAGCGCGCCACGAAGCCGCACCCCAGGTTCACCGCCAGAGCGCAGCAGTCGATCGGGTGGTATTCGTTCGCGGCGCCCCCCTTCTGCATCGAGCCGATATCGGCGGTGGCGGAAAACTGCCCCTTGGTGAGGCCGTAGACGCCGTTGTTCTCGATGATATAGAGCACGGGGACGTTGCGGCGTATGAGGTGGCAGAACTGACCGATCCCAATCGAGGCGGTATCCCCGTCGCCGGAAACACCGATCGCAAGAAGCGTCTTGTTGGCCACCATCGCGCCGGTGGCGATCGAGGGCATCCGGCCATGGACGGCGTTGATCCCGTGGGAGCGCCCGAGGAAGTAGGCGGGGGTCTTCGACGAGCATCCGATTCCGCTCATCTTGGCGACGCGGTGGGGCTCGACTCCCATTTCCCAGCAGGCTTGTATGAGGCGGTTCGTGATCGAATCGTGGCCGCACCCCTTGCACAGGGTGGAGGCCGCGCCGTCATACTCCTTGGCCGTGAGCCCCAGGCGGTTCACCGGCTCGGACGACGGGGCCGGGGGGGGGGTGGCGGTCGCAGGG
>SBBH01000094.1 GCA_005239795.1 Planctomycetales bacterium | reverse complement strand
GACAATCACGAGGTCGGCGCCGGTGAGATCTCCCTCGAGCAGGTTGACTTCTGAGAGGTCGATCCGCTCCTCCGTGAGCGCCTTTTGGAATGCCGAAAGCTCCGCCGATTTCGAGGAGAGTTCTCCGTGCCCGACGACGAAGACCGCGCGTGTCTTCAAGTCCTCGGTGACCGTCTTGATCGCAAAGGTGATCGCCGACTCGCCGGTGAACGTGCCGACGCGCGGGGGCCCTCCTCTCTGGTCGTATGTCATTTGCGCCAGACGGGATTGAGAAATGGCCTCCTGCTGTTTCTGGTACTTGACCGCCAGGAGCGTATCGGAGCCGGGCTTCGGGATCTTGAATCCCTGCCGCTGGAGCGTCACAAGGTCCTGTTCCGTCTGCGGCCGGTGGAGCACGACGCGCCCCTTGGAATCCGTCTCGTAACATTTGAGGAGGTTCACGACCCGCCGTCCCAGGTCGTCCCGGTCGCCCGTGAAGACGGCGATTTCGACTTTTTCGACCTTGTCTGCCTTGTCGCCGGGGAGATTCTTGAGGATGTTCTTGGTCTTGTCGGAGAGGGTGAACTCGCCGGTCCCGGTCCAATCCCAGGTTCTCGGGTGGCGCGCGGCGACGATGTTGACAGCCACGAGCGCGGCGAAGGCAAGCGCCAGGGAGAGGGCGACATTCCCGCCGATCGCGAATTTCTTCAAGGGAGAGGGCATGTCAGGACCTCCAGCGGCGCGATTCGGTGACCTTGACCGCCGCGAACAGGAAAAAGAGGATCACGCTCGCGTCAAAGACGATGGGGCGGAGGTCCACGAGTCCCTTCGTGAACGCCTCGCCGTGCTCCAGGAAGTGAATATGCTGAAGGATGTCGCGGACGGGGACTTTCCATTTGCCGAGGGCCAACTCCTGGCGGACCCAGTCGGTTCCCATGTCCTTTTGGATCACGAGGAAGAAGAAGCCGAAATTCAAGGCGATCGCCATGATCGCCGCCGCGATCTGGGATTGGGACGCCGCCGAGCAGAAGAGCCCCATCGCCAGGAGGACCATCCCGAAAAGGATCACCCCCAGATAGGCCCCGGCGATCTGCCAATAGTCGGGGTTGCCGTAGGCCGAAAGCAAGGCGACATACGCCAGCGTCGGGGCCCAGAGGAGGATGTAGAAGAGGACCGCTCCTGTGTACTTGGCGAGGACCATCTGCGTGTCGGTGAGGGGGGCTGCCATCAGGACCTCCATCGTGCCGGAGCGGCGCTCCTCCGAGATGAGGCGCATCGTGATGCAGGGAATGATGATCAGGAGGTAGAAGAGGGTGAACCCCCACATGAACTGCGAGAAGAGAATCCCCTGGCTGTCGGGGTGCTGGGCGAAGACGTCGGCCAGGGCGTTGAAATACCATCCCTCCATCAGGAGAAAACAGACGAGGAAGACATAGGCCATCGGGGAGAGGAAGAAGGCGGTCAACTCGCGCTTGACCAGAGTCAGGAAAATTCTCATTGGGATTTTGGGATTGGGGATCGTTTGGGATTTGGGGATTGGGGATTGGGGTTTCTCATGCTCAGGCCGCTGTGTCGGTCTCCAACACCAGTTTCACGAAAATGTCCTCCAGGCGCATGGCGTCCCGCTTGAGTTCCAGCACCGGCCAGCGCCGCTCGCTCATCAGCGTCCAGATCGCCTCGCGCGGGTCTCCCTGGGAGTCGATCTCCACCCGGAAGGAGGCGGTCTCCCCTTCCCGGATCTTCCAGACCTTGCGCACCCCTGGGATGCCTGAGAGCGCCTTCTGGATCTCCTCAGGGGGGGCGGACGCTTTCGTCTCGACCACCAGGCCTCCTTCTTCCCGCGCCTTGCGCTGGAGGTTTTTCAAGGTGTCGTCGGCGACGATCCGCCCCTTATTGATGATGATCACCCGGTCGCAGATCATCTCGACCTCGGGCAGGATGTGGGTCGACAGGATCACCGTGTGCTTGCGCGCGAGGTCCTTGATGAGCTGGCGCGCCTGGCGGATCTGGTTCGGATCCAAGCCCACTGTCGGTTCGTCCAGGACCAGAAGGGGGGGGTTGGCCAGGAGCGCCTCCGCCAGGGCCACACGCTGGCGGTATCCCTTGGAGAGGTTCCCGATCGGTTTTCTCTGGACGTCGGTTATCCAGCATAGCTCCATCACCTCCGCCAGCCGTCGGCGCCGAACGCCGCGCGCGTGGAGCCCCTTCAAGTGCGCCCGGTAGTCGATGTACTCCGCCACGCGCATCTCGGGGTAGAAGGGGTAGTTCTCGGGGAGGTAGCCGAGGTTGCGCCGGACATCAATCGACTGCGTGAAGGTGTCGTAGCCAGCGACACGCGCAGTGCCGGAGGTGGCCGGGAGATAACAGCTGAGGATCCGCATCGTAGTGGTTTTCCCGGCGCCGTTGGGGCCGAGAAATCCGACGATCTCCCCCTGCTCGACGGAGAAGGAGATCCCGTCCACGGCGGCGGTCTCGCCGTAGCGCTTGGTCAGGTCCCGAACTTCCACCATCGCTTGGGGACGCATAGTCGCTTCACACCCTGATGCGGGTTGAAAAGGTAGAGGGGAGGGGCGGCGCTGTCAAGGGGCGCATATTTTTTTCATAACGCTGCTCGGGAGCGCCTGTTGGCGCGATTTTGGGACTTGGGAAATGTCGCCCATCGGGTACGCTACGGAGATGCCGCACCCAGAGATCGTTTACCCCTTGCTGTCGCTCGTGTTAGGCGCGATCGTCGGCAGCTTCCTGAACGTCTGCATCTGGCGCCTCCCCCGGGAGGAGTCCCTGGTCCTTCCGGGTTCCCGTTGCACCGCCTGCCAGGCGCCTGTCGCCTGGCATGACAACGTGCCGATCCTGTCCTACCTGTGGCTGAGGGGGAAATGCCGCTCCTGCAAGGGGAAAATCTCCCTGCAGTATCCGGTGGTCGAAGCACTGACAGCCTTACTCTTTTTCTACATGCATCGGCGGACTTTCACCGATCCGGGGATGTATGACACGGGGCTTCTTGTTCCCCAATTGCTCCTCGTGTCCGGTCTCATCGTAGCGACATTCGTCGATCTGGCCCACCGAATCATACCGGACGAGATCACCAAGACCGGGATGATCGCGGGGCCTTTCTTAAGCGCCCTCTATCCGCCGATGCAGCCCAAGCTGGCCGTCGCGCAGGTGTGGGAGCCGCGCCGCGCGGCTCATGGGACGGTCGAGGCGATCGCCGCGTCTCTGATAGGGATGGTCGTGGGGGCCGGTATGATCTGGGGGCTCGGCTGGCTTGGCGCGAAGGTCTTCAAGAAGGAAGCGATGGGGTTCGGCGACGTCAAGCTCATGGGGATGGTCGGCGCCTTCCTCGGCTGGCAGGCGGTCTTTTGGGCGTTCTGGATCGCGCCGGTCCTGGGCTTGGTTTATGGGGTCGTCCAAAAACTCCGCACGGGCGATTCCTACATGCCCTATGGGCCGTTTCTGTCGGCGGCGTCGTTTGCGGTAATGCTCTGGCAGGCCGAGATCGTGCAAGCGGTCACACAGGATTATCCGACGCTCTTACAGGGGTGGATCTCATAAGGGGAGGCGGCGGATGATTGCGATCGAGGAATTGATCCAGACGATGGTCGACCGCAAGGGATCCGATCTCCACATCACGGCGGGATCGCCCCCGCGCTGCCGCATCGATGGGGAGCTGGTGGCGATCGATGGGCAGATGCTGGATCCAGAGGGGACCCAGAAGATGGTCTACGGGCTCTTGACGAGCGATCAGGTTGCGCGCTTCGAGAAGGAATGGGAGCTCGATTTCTCCTTTGGCCTACAGGGGCTGGGGCGCTTTCGGACGAACGTCTTTCGCCAGCGGGGGGCGGTGGGGGCGGTGTTGCGCATCATCCCGGCGCAGGTGATTGCCATCGAGAAGCTGGGCCTGCCCCTCAAGGTTTGCAAGGAAATCTGCGAGCTTCCCAAGGGGTTGATCCTCGTCACCGGCGCGACGGGAAGCGGCAAGTCGACGACGCTGGCCTCAATGCTCGACTATATCAACCGCACGCGTCAGGAGCACGTGATCACGGTGGAGGACCCGATCGAGTTCGTCCACGAGAATAAGAAGTGTCTCTTCAACCAGCGCGAGGTGGGGCAGGACACGCGCGCCTTTCCGAAGGCCCTGCGCTCCGTGTTGCGCCAGGATCCCGACATCGTTCTGATCGGCGAGATGCGCGATCTCGAGACGATCGAGGCGGCCCTCACGATCGCCGAGACTGGGCACCTGACGTTCGCGACGTTGCACACGAGCGACGCGGCGCAGTCCTTGAACCGCGTGATCGACGTCTTTCCGCCGCACCAGCAGGCGCAGGTCCGCACCCAGCTTTCCTTCGTCCTGCAGGCGGTGATCTGCCAGCAGTTGATGCCCCACGCGAGCGGCCGGGGACGGGTCCTCTCGGCCGAGGTGATGGTGATCACGGCCGGGATCCGGTCGTTGATCCGCGAGGGGAAGGTCCACCAGGTCTACAGCCTGATCCAGACGGGCGGGGGGCTCGGGATGCGCACAATGAACCAGGCGTTGGCGGAGCTGTGCAAAGCGGGGAGCGTCAAGCTCGACGTCGCGCTGGGGTCGACCCCCGATCCGGAAGACTTGAAGCGGATTCTGAAAATCTCCTGAAATGGTCCTGTCAGCTTTTTATCGTGATGCGTGGTTCGTGATTCGTGATTCGTGGAACGCCGACATGGCGATTTCCTGCGATCCACGACCCGCGATCCACGATCCACGGGTCGATCGCTTTTCGAGGTGATATCCCATGCCCCGTCCTACCCGCCTCACAGGGAAAAAACTCGGCGAGCTCCTCGTGGAAGGGGGGCTCATGGACGAGGAGAAGCTGCAGAAGGCCCTAGTCGAGCAAAAGGGGACGGGGGAGCTTTTGGGAGAGGTCCTCGTCCGGTTCAGCTTCGTCTCGGAAGCGGACATCGCCTCCACCCTGGCCAAGCAGTTCGCCCTTCCTTATATCTCGGTCTCTCAGTATTTCGTCAGCAAGGCGGTGGCCGGGATATTCGACCCGAAGCAGCTGGCCACCCACCAGTGCGTTCCTCTGGACAAGATCGGCAAGGTAGTCATCATGGCGGTTTCAGGGCCCTTGGACCCCGACGTGATCGCAACCTTCGAGAAGTCCGCCGGGTGTGAGATCTTCCTCTATGTGAGCACCTTGAGCGAGATCGAGAAAGGGTTGGAATCCCTGGCCGGTTCTGATAAGAGGTGACAATGAGCGCCAAGACGGGGAAGCGTCCAGCAGGGCGCATGGCTGGGGGGATCCTGGCAGTCCTGGGTGTTCTGGCCGGCTGTGGTCAGGAATCCGGCTGGGCCGAGCGCCATCCGTTCCTGGTTTCGGTGGACGAGTCTTGGCGCGTCAGCCGCGCGATGCTGGAGAAGGTGACCGCCTCTCTCCAGGAAGGGGACGTCGACGGATTCCGCACGTCTCTGGCCATACGCGCGCGCGGCCAGTTCCCCGCGGAGAAGCTCCGGGAAGATTACGAAAACCACAAGGAGGAATTTGTCAACCGCGTCCGGACCGCAAAACTCATGCACGTGGTGCCGCCAAACCTGGATTCCCCCTTCATTGACATGAAGATCCTCCACCACGACAACGCGATTGAGTGGTGGCGGCTGGCCTACGAGGAAAAGGAGTGGCGGATTCAGAAGATGGGGCTGACGATCCTAGATCTCGAGTATAATACCCTGGGTGCGGCGGGCCCCGGCCGTTAGTGCTGCGACACAGTCTAAGGGGCCGTAAGTTGTTTTCGCGCGAAAACTAACCGATGGCCAAATTCGACAAGAAAATCCACTCCATACTTGTCAAACGCCAGGTCGTCCCCCAGGACCAGGCGGACCAGTGCCTCGAGGAGTCCGCCAAGGCCGAGAACGGCCGGGGGTTCGTGGACCTGCTTTTGGAGCGCAAGGCGGTCCAGGAGGCGGACCTCATCAGCTGCATCGGCCAGGAGACGGGGATCCCCCCGATCGACCTGGCAAAGGTGACAGTGGCAGACGAGGTCCTCCAGGTCCTGCCGAAGGACCTCTCCGAATATTACGGCGTGCTGCCGGTGGCGCGGGTAGACGGCCTCCTGACCTTGGCCGTTGCCAACCCCTTCGACGTGGTGGCCTTGGACGACATCGAGATCGTCACGGGGTGCAAGATCCGCCCCGTGGTGAGCACGGAGCCCAGCATCCGTCAGGCGATTGCGCGTTTCTATAACCCCGGCGAGTCGGGGATAAAGGATCTCCTGGAGCAGAGCGGCCAGACCGGGATCGAGATCAGCGAGGAGAAGGCTGAGGAGGCCGTGAGCCTCGAGGAGATCACGGGCGACGAGAGCTCTCCGGTCGTCAAGCTCGTCAATCTCATCATCGCCCAGGCGCTCAAGGAAAAGGCGAGCGACATCCACATAGAACCATTCGAGAAGAAGATCATCGTGCGCTTCCGCACCGACGGCTCCATGTACGAGGCGCTCTCCCCCCCGAAGCGCATGCAGAACGCGATCGTCTCGCGCGTCAAGATCATGTCGTCCCTGGACATCGCCGAGAAGATGAAGCCGCAGGACGGGAAGTTCCAGCTCAAGATCGACGGTCGCCAGGTGGACTTCCGCGTCTCGGTCCTTCCGGTCGTCCACGGCGAGAAGGTGGTCATGCGGATCCTGGACTCCTCCAATCTCGCGCTGAACCTGGACGCCCTGGGATTCGAGGAGAGGTCTCTGAACGACTTCCGGTGGGCGATCAAACAGCCTTACGGCATGCTGCTCGTGACGGGCCCCACAGGGAGCGGCAAGAGCACCACGCTCTACTCAGCCATCAAAGAGGTCATGAATCCCGAGGAGAACCTCGTCACGGTCGAGGACCCGGTCGAGTACCAGCTCGAGGGGATCAATCAGGTGGCGGTGAACGTCAAGCGCGGCCTCACCTTTGCGGCGGCGCTCCGGTCGATCCTGCGCCAGGACCCCGACATCATCATGATCGGCGAGATCCGAGACAAGGAGACGATCGACATCGCCGTGAAGGCGGCTCTCACGGGGCACCTTGTCTTTTCGACCCTGCATACCAACGACGCCCCCTCCACCATCACCCGCATGGTGGATATGGGCGTCGACCCGTTCCTCGTGGCCTCGGCCACGCTTCTGGTGTCGGCTCAGCGTCTCGTCAAGAGGCTCTGCAACGAGTGCAAGGAGCCCCTGGAGGCCCCGCGCGAGCGGCTCCTGTCGGTTGGGTTCACGCCGGAGGAGTGCGACAGGCCCCTCTTCAAGCCGAAGGGGTGCTCCCGGTGCAAGGAAGGGTACAAGGGGCGCTTCGCGCTTCTGGAAACCCTGCAGGTGGACGACGACATCAAGCGGATGATCATCAAGGGGGCCTTGGCGATCGACATCAAGAAGACGAGTGTGGAAAAAGGGATGATCACCTTGCGCCGGTGCGGTATCCTCAATGTCCTGAAAGGGAAGACCTCGATTGAAGAGGTCCTGGCGATCGCGGCCGCCGATGAAGATGAATAGGAAAGCGAAATGAGAAAAACCGATTTTCGTGGTTCGTGGCTCGCAGTTCGCCGTCCGGGCGGCCGTTTGCGAATCCCGCATCACGAACGATGAATCACGCGCCTGGAATCCTGGGTGGCATCTGATGACCCAATTCAAATACGCCGCGCGCAACAAGGAAGGGAAGCTGGTGGAAGGGGTGCTGGCGGCCCCGGCCGCGAGGGACGCCCAGGCCCTGCTCAAGAAGATGAACCTGGTGGTCGTGAACCTCGCCGAGGAGACGAAGGGGCCGTCGGCCCTCACCGCGTGGCTTGCGAAGACAGGTCTCGTCTCGTCGCGCCCTCCTGACCGGCTGAGGGGTGACGACTTCGTCGTCTTCACGCGCCAGCTCTCGACCATGATCTCGGCCGGGATCCCTCTCCTCGAGAGTCTCGAGATCCTGGCCGAGCAGGCGGTCGACAAGGGGTTCAAGCTGAGCCTCGAGGAGGTCGTGGCCGACATCCGCGGAGGGTCGGACCTCTCCGCGGCGCTGGCCCGGCATCCGAAGCGGTTCAATCACATCTACGTCAGCATGGTGAGGGCGGGCGAGGCGTCGGGGAAGCTCGACGACATCCTCGTGCGCCTGGCGGAGTACCAGGAGGCCTCGGCCGAGCTCAAACGCGAGATCAAGGCGGCCATGACCTATCCCGTGATCTCGCTTGTCATGGTGATGGCGATCGCCGGCTTCCTCCTCATCGTGATCGTCCCCAAGTTCGAGGAGATGTTCAAGACGATGCTCGGGGCGCAGCTGCCCACGATCACGAAGATCGTCATGGGGTTCAGCCTGTTCCTCAAGGCGAATATCCTCCCGATCCTCGGGGTCGTGGTCGGAGCGGCAGTTGCGATCATCGTCTACATCAAGAAGTCGGCCAAGGGGCGCCGCCAATGGGACTGGTTCAAGGTCAGCGCCCCGATCTTCGGCCCCTTGATCCACAAGGTCTGCCTCTCGCGTTTTAGCCGCACCTTCGGGACGCTGATCCAGAGCGGCGTCCCGATCTTAGGGTCCCTTGAGATCGTGGCCAACACCGTTGGGAATGTCCTCATCGAGGAGGACATCAACACAGCCCGCGAGGCGGTCCGCCAGGGGGGGCAGTTGGCGGTGCCGCTCGCGAAGAGCAAGAACTTCCCGCTCATGGTGACGCGCATGATCGCCGTCGGCGAGAAGACGGGGGCTTTGGAGAAACTTCTTGAGAAGATCTCGGAGTTCTACGACCAGCAGGTTCGAGCTACCGTAAAATCGATGACGTCGATTATCGAGCCGATCATGATCGGCCTCATGGGCGTTTTCGTCGGGGTCATCGTTGTGGCGATCTTCCTTCCGATCTTGCAGGCGCCGTCCCTCATTAAAAAGGGGCGTTAGCGGGGACGCTCGGTCGTGGCGAGCGCCCGCGACGATCCCAGATCCCGGACAGGACTTATCATCTTCTTGAGGCTCCTTCTCACGGCCCTGGCTTGGGGAGCCTTTTATCTGTCACAGCTGTCGCAGAGCGGCGCGGGAGCGATCCCGCCGCGGGCCGCTGTGGCCGTCCTCTGGACCCTCGGCGCGGCAGGGCTCCTGAACGTCCTCTATCTTCTGGCGCCGGCCTCCGTCTGGCGTCGGGAAGGGTTCCGGCATCTCCAGCTAGCGGTCGACATCCTCCTGGTTTCGGGCCTCGTCTACCTCACGGGGGGGGCGCGCAGTCTTTTCGTCCCTTTCTATTTCGCGTCGATTTTGGCGGCCTGCTTCTGGCTTTCCGAACGGGCGGCGCTGGGGTATGCCTCGGCCGCGGCGATCCTGCTGTCGGGGATCACGGTGGTCTATACCGTCGGCGCGGCCGCCTCGTTGCCGTTTCTGAATGACGAGTTCCTCAGAGCGCGCGGGGGCGCCGCCCCGTACGGCTATCTCGTCCTCCAGGGGGCCTCCACCTTCATCGTGGCGTTCCTGGGGGGGCGCTTGGCCTCGGGACTACGCCGGGCGGAGCAATTGAACGACGTCATCCTCGGGAATCTTACGGACGGTGTGATCGCCGTTGACCGGAGGGAAAGGGCGACCTTTGCCAACTCCGAGGCCTCGCGCATCCTGGGGTTCGACGAGGCGTTGCCCGATGTGCAAAGGATCCTGACGGCCGGTGAGATCGAGGACCTGGGCCGGGTCTTGGCCTTCGGCGGGAGCCGCCGGCGCGAGATCCACCGCGCGCCGCGCGAGGCGGGCGTGGAGGATTACGAGATTCGGATCACGGCCTTGCGCGGCGCGCGCGGAGGCGTCTCGGGGGCCATCCTCGTTTTCACGGATCTCACGACCCGGAAACGCATGGAGGAGGCTCTTCTCGCGGCCGAGCGGCTGCAATCGTCGGCCGAGCTTGCCGCGGGGATCGCGCATGAGATCAGGAATCCCCTGGCCTCCGTCCGGGCCTGCGCGCAGGAGCTAGCCCGTTCCCTGAAAACCGAATCGG
Source organism: Planctomycetales bacterium (assembly GCA_005239795.1). Taxonomy (GTDB): domain Bacteria; phylum Planctomycetota; class SBBH01; order SBBH01; family SBBH01; genus SBBH01. The sequence goes on along the minus strand of SBBH01000094.1, from coordinate 64 downwards.
GCGACGACGCGCGGATGCTGAAATTGATCGTCCGGGAATCGGACCATGTCAACCGGATCGTGAG
>SBBH01000011.1 GCA_005239795.1 Planctomycetales bacterium | reverse complement strand
TTCCGCTTCTGGCTCATCCCTTCTCCTCCCGTCTCCTGGACCCAGATCTTGCCACAATTCTTGGCTTACCGACCTGTCCAAAAAACGGAGGGAACTTCAGAGTCCTGCCCGAGGAGCACGCTTCGCCCGGGAGGGCGACGAAAGGCGCGGCCATCTGCGGCGTTGTCCGCCTACGGTCGCTTGTCGGCGACCTCCGGACGAATCCACCGGAGCGGAAAAACCCGAAGGCGGACTCGGCGAGCCGGGGGTCTTTCCTAAATATTATAAACGAGACCTGACCTCTTTTTTTTCTTTTTTGTTTTTTTTGTAGGCCGCCCCCGCATTTCCTAAACGCAAGCGGCGCTAATCGTGTCGGCGAAGTGAAATCCCCGGTCGGTCGGGGCGACGCGGCCGCGGGCGACCGTCAAAAAACCGTCGGCGATGAGCCGCTCCACATCGCCCTCAAGCCCCGCCGCCTGGACATCGCCTTCTGGCACCCCCTCCGCGAGGCGCAGTCCCAAGACGACCCGTTCCCGCAGGCGCTCTGCAGAATCGAGCGTGCGCTCTGACCGAAAGGCGCTCCGCTTCTGGGCGATCGCTTTCCGGTAGAGTCCCTCGCCGCGGACGTTCGCGCCGCGCATCGGGCCGACAAACGACGCGGCCGACGCCCCGCATCCCAGGTACTCCCCCCCGTGCCAGGTGTTCAGGTTGTGGCGGCACTCCTCGCCGGGCCGGGCGAAATTCGACACCTCGTAGCGGAGAAGCCCGCCGCCCGAGAGGCGTTCCACCGCCTCCTGATAGAGCGCTGCTGAAAGCTCCTCGGAAACGGGGATGGTCTCCCCTCGGCGCACATGGATCCCGAGCGGCGTCTTCTCCTCAACCGTCAGGGCATAGACCGAGACGTGGTCGGGCCCCAGGGCGAGCGCCGCGTCCAGGTCCTCGCGCCACTCGGAAACCCCCGTGCCCGGGATCCCGTAGATGAGATCGACGTTGAGGTTTTTAAAACCTGCCGCCCGCAGGATCTCCCAGGCGCCAAGTGCATCGGCCGCGCGCGCGCGGCGCCCCAGAGCGGCCAGGCGCTCATCCGAAAAAGTCTGCGCCCCCAAGCTCACGCGCGTGACGCCGAGCCCCTTCCAGGCGCACGCCTTTTCAGGGGTCACGGTCTCGGGATTCACCTCGATCGACCATTCAGCGACGCGATCCCAAGAAATTTCAGCCCGAAGGGTGTCAGCGAGACGCGCGAAAGCCCCTTCAGAAAGGAGCGACGGCGTCCCGCCGCCGAAAAAGAGCGTCTCGGGATGGAGCATCCCTCCCACAGCGCGCACCTCGACGGCCAAGGCCGCCAGATAAGCGTCGACGGAAGCGGTCCGCGTCGTGAAATCGAAATCGCAGTAGGCGCACCGGAACGGACAGAACGGGACATGGACGTAAAGCGACGGAAGGGGCTCCCCGGCACCAGCACGGAAGATTCCCCACCGCGGATCAGAAGAGAGCGCCGTATTCCCCTCAGGACTCAGCACTCAGGACTCAGGACTCCCCTACCCTCTCCTGCCTCCTGCCCTTTCCCGCCTCGGCCACCTTCCCGCTCTGCGCGTAGAAGGAGACGGGATTGTCCCAAGCCAATCGCTCGAGATCCCGCCGGCTCATCCCCTGGCGCTTAAGTTCCAGCAGGGTCTTCGGCACCGACAGGCAGTCGGAGGGGCCCCAGTCGGCCGAGGAGTTGATCATCATCCGCTCGACGCCGTGGGTGAGGAGGATCGTCGCCGCGCGCTCAGGGGACAGTTTCGTCACCGGGTAGACCGTATGCCCGCACCAGGCGCCCGAGGCGAGGCTGATCTCGATCGTCTCCTCGGTGTTGTGGTCCACGAGGACCTTGCGGCAGTCGTACTTCATCTTCTTGAGGATGTCGATGTTGCGTTTCGTCCCCTCGTACTTGCGCTTGTGGGGGGTGTGGATGAGGACCGGCAGCTTGTGGTGCGCGGCGATCTCCAACTGCTCGATGTAGATCTTCTCCTCGGGCGAAGTGATGTCGTCGAAGCCGATCTCCCCCACGGCGACGACCGAGGGGTCCTTCAAGTACGGCACCATCTTCTTCAAGACTTCGCGGGCGAGCTTGGCGTTGTTGGCCTCGCGGGGGTTCACCGAGATCGTGCAGTAGTGGCGGATCCCGTAGCGCGCGGCCCGCTCGCGCTCGAAATGCACGAGGCTGTCGAAATAGTCGAGGAAGGTCCCGACGTGCTTGCGGGGCTCCCCCAGCCAAAAGGAGGGTTCCACCACCATCTCGATCCCGGCGACGGCCATCCGCTCGTAGTCGTCGGTGACGCGCGAGACCATGTGGATGTGGGGGTCGCAGATGCGCATTACACTCTTCCTATCACCAACGTCACATTGTGTCCCCCGAACCCAAAAGAGTTCGAGATCGCCGCCTTCAGGGAGAGCTTTCGCGCCTGGTTGGGAACATAGTCGAGGTCGCATTCAGGATCGGGCGTCTGGTAGTTGATGGTCGGATGCACGACCCCTTCGGCGACCGAGAGCGTCGTGAAGACGAGCTCGATCGCGCCGGAGGCCCCCAGCGTGTGCCCCACCATCGACTTCGTGGAGCTCACGGCAAGTTTCTTGGCGTGCGCGCCGAAGACCGCCTTCATCGCCGCGGTCTCCGCCTTGTCCCCCAAGGGGGTCGAGGTCCCGTGGGCGTTGACGTAGCCGACCTGCTCGAGGGGGACCCGCGCGTCGGCCAGGGCCCGGCGCATGCAAGCCGCCGCGCCGGCACCGTTCGGGTCGGGCGCCGTGATGTGGTGCGCATCGGCCCCCATCCCGAACCCCGTGAGCTCCGCGTAGATCCGGGCGCCGCGCTTGGCGGCCCGATCCATCTCCTCCAGGACGAGCGCCCCCGCTCCTTCCCCCATCACGAATCCATCGCGCTCCTTGTCGAAGGGGCGGCTGGCAGCTTGGGGGGCATCGTTGCGTGTCGAAAGCGCTCCCATGTTGGAAAACCCTGAAACCCCCATCGCCGTAACAGCCCCTTCCGACCCGCCGGCGATCATGACATCCGCCTCACCATGCTGGATGAGTCGGAAGGCGTCGCCGATCGCGTGGCTGGCGGAGGCGCAGGCGGAGGCGGTGGCGTAGCTCGGCCCTTTAAGGCCGAAGCGGATCGAAATGAGCCCCGCCGCGGCGTTCAGCATCAGCTTCGGGATCATGAACGGCGAGACCTTGTCGGGCCCCTTGGTCCGAAGCCGCTCGTGCTGGTCCTGGAATTCGTTCAACCCCCCGATCCCGGACCCCATGCAGGCGCCGCACCGTTCGGGGTTTTCCCGGGAGAAGTCGAGGCCGGCATCCTTCGCCGCCTCGGCCGCCGCCGCGATCGCCAACTGTGCGAACCGGTCGATGCGGCGCGACTCTTTCTTCTCGATCCATTTTTCGGGGTCGAACCCCGGCACCTCGGCCGCGAAGCGGACCGCGAACGCCGAGGCGTCAAAGAGTGTGATATTGCCGACGCCGCTCTTCCCTTCGAGCGCGAGGCCCCACTCGGTTTTAAGATCGGTCCCCAGACCCGTCAGAGCGCCCAGGCCCGTGATCGCGACGCGGCGCTTGCCTCCCCCCCTCTCCATATAGAGAGACTCCTGCCGAAGCGGCGCTATTTGGCGTTCTTCTCGATGTAGGTGATCGCCTGGCCCACCGTCTGGATCTTCTCGGCCTCGTCGTCGGGGATCGTGATCGAGAACTCGTCCTCCAGGCCCATCACGAGCTCCACGGTGTCCAGGGAATCGGCCCCCAGATCGTTGACGAAAGAGGTCTCAGGAGCGATCTTCTCCTTGTCGACCCCCATCTGCTCCGCGATGACCTTGATGACGCGCTCTGAGACGGTCGCCATAGTCGGATCTCCTTTCCCTAATAGGGCCCCGAAAACGGTGTCGGGGGTAGTTTCTAACCTCTCTTAAATGAAAAGTCCACCATCCACTTGGACGACCTGCCCCGTGATGTAGGACGCCTCGTCCGAGAGAAGGAACGAGACGAGCCCCGCCACGTCGTCGGGCGTCCCCAGCCGCTCGGCGGGGATCATCGCCTGAAGTTTCTCCTGCGCCTCGGGGCTCATCGACCGGGTCATGTCGGTGGCGATGTAGCCGGGGGCGACGGCGTTGACCGTGATGCCGCGCGAGGCGAGCTCCCGGGCGACGCTTTTGGTGAAACCGATGATCCCCGCCTTCGAGGCGGCATAGTTGGCCTGGCCGGCGTTTCCGTGCAGGCCGATCACCGACGCGATGTTGACGATCCGCCCGTAGCGTTTTTTGAGCATCCCCCGCGAAACGCTCTTGACGCAGTGGAAACATCCGTTCAGGTTCGTGGAGAGGACCGCGTTCCAGTCCTCTTCGGACATCCGCAGAAGCAGGCCGTCCCGCGTGAGCCCGGCGTTGTTGACCAGAAGATCCACACCGCCCAGACGCTTGACGGCCTCCCCAACCCTGGATTCCACCTGGGCGGCGTCGGCGACGTCGACCTGGAACGCCTCGCAGGCACCGCCGGCCTTCCGGATCGCGCCGAGCGCCGCGTCGGCCGAGCCCGCCTGGGCGTGGAACAACGCCACCTGGGCCCCTTCGGCGGCCAGCCGTTCGGCGACGGCGCGGCCGATCCCGCGCGAGCCGCCGGTCACGAGCGCCGTCTTCCCCTCATGCCGCCGCATGTTCGAGCCTTTCGAGATCCACCGCCTTGTCGATGGTGACCACCTCGACGTCGTCGTTGATCTTGCGCATAAGCCCGGCCAGGACCGACCCGGCGCCGATCTCGTAGAAGCGGGTCACCCCCGCCTGGACCGCCTTCTCCATCGAGGGGGCCCACCGTACGGTCGCCAGGACCTGCCGGACGAGCAGCTCCTTGATCTCGACCGGGGCCCGCACGTAGTCGGCCGTGACGTTCGAGATCACCGGGATGCGCGGGACGTTGACCGTTACGCCCGAGAGCGCCTCGAAGAGCTTCTCGTCGGCCGGGGACATGAGGGGGGAATGATACGCCCCCGCCACCTTGAGGGGAATCGCCCGGCGCGCGCCGCGCGCCTTGGCCAGTTCCACGGCCTTCGCCAACCCTTTAGGCGTCCCCGCCAGGACGATCTGGTCCTTGGAATTGACGTTCGAGACGACGACGGTTCCCTCGGAACTCGCCTGGCGGCAGACCGCCTCGCCGTCGGCGGCCGAGAGCCCCAGGACCGAGACCATCCCCGAGGGGGCCGCCTCGCACGCCTCCTGCATGTATTGGCCGCGCTTGGCGACGAGGAGGACGGCGTCCTGGAAGGAGAGGGCCCCGGCGAAATAGAGCGCCGTGTACTCCCCCAGCGACAGCCCTGCTGTCAGGGCGGCGCCGCGCAGGGGGATATTCTTCTCGTCCAGGACGGCCAGGATCGCGGCGCTTGTCACCAGAAGCGCCGGCTGGCTCACGCGCGTGGAGTTCAGCTCCCCCTCGGGCCCCTCGAAACAGGCGCGGCTCAAGGGGAATCCCAGGAGCGCGTCGGCCTTGTCGTAGACGCCGCGCGCCGCCGGGAACGCCTCGTACCAGTCCTTCCCCATCCCGACGTACTGCGCCCCCTGGCCGGGGAAAAGCGCGCCGATCTTGGGGGCGTCGGCGCCTACCACGAGAGTACCGCCGTCCCCCAGGTGAACCCGCCGCCAAAGGTCACCAGCACCGCCGTGTCCCCCTTCTTGAGGCGCCCCGTGCGGCGCGCCTCGTCGAGGGCGATCGGGATCGACGCCGAGGAGGTGTTCCCGTATTTCTCGATGTTGACCATGACCCGTTCCATGGGGAGCCCCAGCCGCTGGGCGCACGATTCGATGATCCGCCGGTTCATCTGGTGGGGGATGAGAAGGTCGATTTTCTCGGGCGTCAGGTTGTTTCGCTGGAACGTCTCGTCCAGGACCTCGAGCATCCGGGTGATCGCGAGCTTGAACACCTCACGCCCTTTGAGCTGGATGGTGTGCTGGCGGTTCCTCACCGTCCCCTCGGAGGCCGGCAGGGCCGATCCCCCCGCCGGCTGGCAAAGGAGATCCCACCGGTCGGAGTCGCCCGAACGGAGCAGGACGTCGGCCACGACGGGCCCTTCCCCCTCGGTCCCCAGGAT
>SBBH01000010.1 GCA_005239795.1 Planctomycetales bacterium | reverse complement strand
GGGGAGGGGGGAGGAGGGGCGCCCCCTCGGGAGAGAACCGCTTGGCGATCTCGGCCTCGAGGTTCCGGGAGCGGACCTCGAACAAGGACCCTTCGGCGGCCGCGAGATCGACGGCGAGCTCCTTGTAGCGCGTGCAGAAGCCTCCCAGGGCAGGGCGCTCTTCCTCGACCAGGAGCGGTCCCATCTCGCTTAAGTGCCGCGCGGCGCGGTTGGCGAAAAGCACGGCGCGGGCGCGGTGTCCCTGGGCAAACAGCCGCATCGCCTCGTGGTGATCATTCCGGAACAAGAGGTAGAGGTCGGCGTACTGGGCGGCGAGGTTTTTCCTATCGGGGGCGGTGTTTTCGGATGCAAGCCTCCAATTGCGCTGAAGTTGTCCTTGGTCCCCCTCGTCGGGTTGGGCCGCGCCATCGCCAGCGGGGGCGGATTCTTCGACAGGCTCAGGGGAGGCGGAGGCCGGCGTCAACTCGGTGTCGAGTTCGAAGGTGTTCTTGGGGTCGCGCCCGAGCTGGACCGTGCATCCGCCAAGGAGGAGCAGGAGCCACCAAATGCCTCGCCGCATCGCTGGAAGATAGCGAATTTCGGAAGAAGTGGTGAGTGATGAGTGATGAGAACCTGACCGTCTAACCACTATCCACTATCCGCTGTTCTAGAGTCTGGAAGCCGCAGGGGCGGTCTGATGATGATCCCAAACGCCCATCGTCTGCTCCTTTAGTGGGATCCGCATCCTATAGAACGACCGCCAGACGAAGACAAGGGCGATCGCCAGGAAGGCGAAGCCGACCCCCTTCGTCAGCGCCGGGTTCATCTTGACCGCGATCTCGACCGCCAGCATTCCGAACAGGGTCGAAAACTTGATGATCGGGTTCAGGGAGACCGAGGTCGTGTCCTTGAAGGGGTCCCCCACCGTGTCGCCGATGACCGTTGCGGCATGGAGGCCGGTGTTCTTCTCGCCGAGATCGACCTCGACCAGCTTCTTGGCGTTGTCCCAGGCCCCGCCGGCGTTGGCCATGTACATCGCCTGGAAGAGGCCGAAGCAGGCGATCGCGATCAGGTACGCCACGAAGAAGTACGGGTCCAGGAAGGCGAAGGCGAGCGTGAACGCCAGGAGCGCGATGAAGATGTTCCACATTCCCTTCTGCGCGTACTCCGTGCAGATCCGGACGACCGTGTCCGTGTCCTTGCGGTCGGCCTCCTTCTTATTGAGATTCATGTTCTTCTTGATGTACTCAACCGCGCGGTAGGCGCCAGTCGTGACGGCCTGGATGGAGGCCCCGCTGAACCAATAGATGACGGAGCCGCCGCAAAGGAACCCCAGGAGGACCGGCGCGGAGGTCAAATTCAGGTGCGTCGCCACGTTCTCGGATCCCAGCATAAGGATGATCGAGAAGATCATGGTCGTGGCCCCGGCCACGGCGGTCGCGATGAGGACGGGCTTCGCGGTCGCCTTGAAGGTGTTCCCCGCGGAGTCGTTGGCCTCCAGGTAGTGCTTCCCCTGCTTGAAGTCGGGCTTAAAGCCGAAGTCCCGCTCGATCTCCTTCTCGACCCCCGGGATCTGCTCGGTCCGCGCCAGTTCGAAGATCGACTGGGCGTTGTCGGTGACGGGGCCGTAGGAATCGACGGCGATATTGACCGGGCCCATGCAGAGGAACCCGTAGGCGACCAGACCAAACGCGAAGATGGGGGCGTACGGTCCGATCACCGCCACGAGACCCATCCCGGAGACCAGGTACGCGCCTCCCATGAGAGCGACGATCAGCATCCCCTTCCAGAAGGCGCTGAAGTTCCCGGCGACGATCCCGGAGAGGATCGTGAGCGAGGCCCCGCCCTCCCGGGAGGCGGTGACGATTTCATTGACGTGCCCAGAATGGCTCGACGTGAAGGCCTTGGTGAATTCCGGGATCAACACCGCCCCGAGGGTGCCGCAGCTGATGATCAACGCCAGTTTCCACCACAGTGTCGGGTCGGGCAGGTCTCCGACCAGGAGGTACGACATCCCGAACGAGGTGCTGATGCACAGGATCGAGGCGATCCAGATGAGGCGCGTCAGCGGCTCCTCGAAGTTGAACTCCTTCAGGCCCTTGTACTTGGCCTCGGAGATCGCCTGGTTGATGAAATAGGAGATACCCGAGCAGAGGTCCATGAGGAAGCGCATCGCGAAGATCCAGACGATGAGCTTCGCCTGCAGGTGGGTATTGTGGACCGCGAGCGTGATGAAAGAGATGAGAGCGACGCCCGTCACGCCATACGTCTCGAACCCGTCCGCGGTGGGGCCCACCGAGTCGCCGGCGTTGTCCCCCGTGCAATCGGCGATGACACCGGGATTGCGGGGATCGTCTTCCTTGACCTTGAAGACGATCTTCATCAGGTCCGAGCCGATGTCCGCGATCTTGGTGAAGATGCCGCCGGCGATCCGGAGGGCCGAGGCCGCGAGCGACTCGCCGATCGCGAAACCCAGGAAACAGTATCCGACGATGTCGCGCGGGACGAAGAGGAGGATCACGACCATCATCACGAGCTCGAGCGAGATCAAGAAAAGGCCGACCGACATCCCGGCTCGCAGCGGGATATTCACGACGTTCCACGGGATCCCCCGCAGGGAGGCGAAGGCCGTCCGGGCGTTGGCGAAGGTGTTGACGCGGATCCCGTAGAAGGCGACGGCATAGGAGCCCGCCATCCCGACGACCGTGAAGAGGAGCACGAGCCCCGCCGTGAACCAGCGGCCGTGGGTGCCTGCGGCAGCGGCGCCTTCGGCGGCTGGCGCATCATGCTGGAGGCCGACCAGGTAGTAGGTGATGGCGATCGCGATGATCACGAACAGGGAGACGAGGAACTTCCCCTGCTGGAACAGGTAGGTCCGGCAGGTCGAATAGATCGTCTCTGCAACGTCCAACATCGACTTGTGCGCGGGCATCGCCTTGATCCTCGCGTACTGGAAGAGCGAGATCCCGAGCGTCCCGACGATCACGAGGGAGCCGTAGAACAGCAATTGCCAGCCGTTCAGCCCGCCGAAGCGCGAGAAGCTCCCCTCGTGCAGATCGGGGATGGCCAGATCCGCCTCGCTCGCGTGCGCCATAGGGGCGAGGATGGCGAGCGCCAGGAACGCCAGGAACGGAAGAAGCGCGGCCAGAAAAAAACGGTTTCTGACGACAGCGGTGTTCAGGAAGCTCTGGAACGCCGGCAACCGCATGAAAGAGGACAGTGGACGTTGCATGCTCTCTCCTTAAGAAATCGTTTTCTCTCTCTACCTCACGTGCCAGAGGGGGGGATTCTAGAGAGGGGCGTCGGGGCAGGCAAGGGCATTTCTAAGGCGCCGCGCGGAAATAACTTATCTGTTTGATGAGGAGGGCTCACAGGGCATGAACGAATATCTCGGAGATCTTACGCGAGAGATCTTTTTATGTAACTCCTTTCCGTGCGTCGCCTTATATGGGATTCGCGCAAAAATAAAGGAGTTAGGAAGAAAACGGATACAACGGTCAACAACAGAAGCTATTTTTGCGCGAATCCTGGGGATGCCAGCGAACTTTTTGGACGGGAAATGGTTAGAATAGGCGTCTAGGGCTTAAACGGCTCGGCCTTGGTCGGATTCGGATCATGGAAAGGGGCGCGTATGCGCGATCGATGGGGAGGGATGCTCACAGGCACAGCGGTCGCCGCTCTCTTTTTCTGCGGGGACCCCGCGGCGGCCGGGCCGGGCATGGGCGGCGGGGCGCTCCAGCGGTCCGGCGGTGGTGGGAAGGACAGGCAGGACAAAGAGAACAATAACAAGGAAAAAGAGGAAAAAGAAAAGAAGAAAGAGAAGGAGGAGGCAAAGC
>SBBH01000020.1 GCA_005239795.1 Planctomycetales bacterium | reverse complement strand
TAGGCTGGAAGGTTTCTCCTATTATGGAACCAGCCGGTATAGAATCACGCCACTTTGGCATGAGCAGGGATCTGTGCACAAACTGGGGAAACTCGCGGGGGTGGCACCCCTGGAATCCATCGGTGCTCTCTCTTAGAATGGCTTAATCATGCGCCGGGCGTCCTGGGTCCTGGGCATGGTGTTCGCGGGAGCGTCATCCGCCCCGGCCGTCGATCTGCTCATCCCTCCTCCTTCCGAAACGATCCGGATCGAGGCCGGCGAACTGACACGGATTCCCCTTTCCACGCCCCTCAGGACGGGGGAGATTGTTTGGGTCCTTCCCTACACGCTGATCAATGAAACGGACCAGAAGCGCGACATCACGATCTCATTCTTGATGACGACCGATGCCCGGCGCATCATAGAGCTCCCCGTCTCCGAGCAGCCGGAAGGCCCGGAGGTCCTGGCTTCGCGCCATCGGTTTGTCCCATTCCAGGTCTATGCTTTCGACCGCCCGGAAGCCCGCCAGAAGATGGGATCGCTTCTGGGCGTCGAGTTTCTGTCGCAGGTTCGGATGCAGGGGGCGATCCGCCCCGGCGAGCGCAAAACCGGGGTGGCGGTCTTCTCTGGTGTCCCGATGGACGTCCACTTCCTGGATGTTCATGTTTTCGGCCTCTGTCCCGTTCTGCGTTTAAGCGTCAAAAAGGGCCAGCAGGGGTTTAGCCAGACTGAAACGAGCGGCGAGACCCTGAAGAAATTTTTGAAGATGGGAATCCCGATCGTCCGAATCGTCTCAGGCGCTTCCGAGGTAGGGGAGAGTCCCGTGGATGAGTCGTTCCTGTCCCTTGTGAAGGAGTTGAAGGCGAGAGATTACGAGGCCCTCGCCAAGGACGAGGCCGTCCGCGGGGATCTCTTTGAGAGGGAGTCACGGTATTTCCGGTGCGCTGATCCAATTTTTGCGAGCGCTGACGGCGATATCCTGCGCCAGCGCTGGGTCCTCCGGCTTTCCTATGAGCGCATCCTTGAGACCGCGCGCGGCACGGCTGACTACACCGAACAGATCGGCCGGAACTGGATCATGGGACTGTCGGAAGAAAAGAAAGTGGTGAGTGATTAGGACTAACCACTTCTTCAACCTTTCCATTTCTTCAGGATGTCGTCCAAGTACTTTTCCGCCGAGGTCGCGGCGGGAAGGTCGGCGTTGGCCAGGAGCTTTTCCTTGTTCAGGATGAACGCTTCGCGGGAAGTCTCGACCTCAGGGATTTTGTTCGTGAGGGCGATCGCGTCGACCGGGCAGGCCTCCTCGCAGTAGCCGCAGAAGATGCACTTCAGGAGATCCACCTCGAACTCGGCCGGATAGCGCTCTCGGTCTTGCCACCCGTCGGGGGCGGGGGCCGACTTGATCCGGATCGCGTAGGCGGGGCAATTCGTCTCGCAGAGGAAGCACGCGACGCATTTGACGCGTCCCTCGCCGTCCTTGTTCAGCTTGTGCTCGCCGCGGAATTTTGGCGCGATCGGGTGGGGCTTTTCGGGGTATTGCGACGTGAACTTGCGGGAGAACAGGTGCTTGAGGGTGATCCCAAACCCTTTCACGAGTGCCGCTGCTGGCTCCGTTATTGAAGGCATACGGTTAGTCTAAACACCAAACTCCAAACGACAAACGGCAAACAAACAGACAAACGAAAAACCCCCAAACAGAAAAAACAACATGCGTTTTTTTTCTTTGGCTTTTGTTTATTGGCGTTTGTCGTTTATCCGTTTGTTTGGTGTTTGGCTTTTGGTGTTTGGCATTTAACCACTGAGAGTTATCACAGTCGCTGTCATCAGGAGGTTCACAAGGGCCGCCGGCAGGAGGCATTTCCAGGAGAAAGACATCAGGTTCTGGTACTTGAAGCGGGGCAGGGTCCAGCGCGTCCAGATAAAGGTGAAGAGGACGGTGGCGACTTTCGCGCCGAAGACGGCCGTGGAGATGAGGCCTGTCATCACGGGGCCGAAGTCGCGGGTCGTCACGCCGGGGAGATGATGCCCTCCCAGATACAACGTCACGAGGAGGGCCGACATCGTGATCATCGAAGCGTACTCGGCCAGGAAGAACGTGCCGAACCGAAGCCCCGTGTATTCCGTGTGGTAGCCGCCTACGAGCTCCGGTTCTGCTTCCGGTAGATCGAACGGGAGGCGGTTGTTTTCGGCGAAGGCGCAGATGAGGAAGATCGCGAACCCCGCGGGCTGGAGGAAGACGTTCCACGCGGGGAGAAACCCCAGGAGCGTCTCCTCTTGGGCGGCGACGATCTGGCTGGTGGAGAGCGTCCCCGAGAGGAGAATGATCCCCACGAGGCAGAGTCCCATTGACAGCTCATAGCTCACCAGTTGCGCGCAGGCCCTGAGCCCTCCCATCAACGAATACTTGTTGTTCGAGCCCCAGCCGCCCAAGGCCAGGCCGTAGACCGATAGCGAAGCCACCCCCAGGAAGAAAAGGATGCCGATCGGAAGGTCGGCGATCTGGAGCCTGATGGTTTGGCCGAAAAGCGTGATGCTGCTTCCAAATGGGATGATCGCGAAGGTCGCCAGGGGATGGATCATGACCAGGGCCGGTGCCAGGAGATAGGCGAACCGATCAATCCCGTTGGGGAGGATCTCCTCCTTGGTCAGGAGCTTGAGGCCGTCGGCGAGCGGCTGAAAAAGCCCCCAGGGGCCGACGCGGTTGGGGCCGATCCGGTCCTGGATGTAGGCGCAGATCTTCCGCTCGGCGAAGACGAGGTAGGGGACCGCCGACAGGACGCCTGCGATCACGGCCAGGATGCGCCCGAGGGAGATGGCGATCTCGGGAGTCATGGGGCGGTGGCGGCGGCCTGAGGTGCGAATGTCCGCACAAGCTCTTCCAAGATGCGGCGGTCCTCGCGCGCGTCGCCCGGCGGCTGGATGGCCGCTTTCAGCTCCTGGGCGATCTCCTGGGCGTTGACGTAGGTTCCCGATTTTTCGAAGGGGGTCGCTCCTGGCAGGACCACGTGGGCTTTCTGTGCCAGTTCGGAGAGAAAAATTTCCTGAACCGATAAGAATTCCAGTGATGAAAAAAGCTCTTTCTCCTGTGGCGTCAACGTGTAGTCCGGGATGCCGCCCAGGACATGCACGCCCTTGGGCTTCGTTGTCGTTTTTCGGCTCCCGATGTGCGCCTGGATCCCGCGGCGGTTGGGGTTCCGGTCAGCGGGGATCGTGAATTTCGGAAGGATGATTTCCTTTTTGTCTGGCAGTGCGGAAAATCCTGCGACGGCTCCTCCAAGCCCTTCCACGAATATCTTGAGGAGAAGCGCTTCCTCGGACGTTGCCCAGGCGCTGCTCCAGCCGGCGATCGCCTGCGGGCCGTGCCGGGCGCGCACGGCCTCAAGCCCTTGATAGACGGCGTCTATCGCCTCCTCCCACGAGGTCTCGACAAGGGCGCCGTTCTTGCGCACCAGGGGTTTCTTAAGCCGGTCCTTGCGGTGGGTGTAGGGATAGTTCAAGCGTCCGGTGTCGCACATCCAGAACCCGTTCACCTGGGGATTCTCGCGGGGGCGCAGGCGCATGATCTCGCCGCGGTAGGCGTCGACGTGGATGCTGCATCCCTTGGCACAAGTGGCACACGTCGAGTCGGTCGTCTTCAGAAACCAGAACCGCGTCTTGTGCAGGTAATCGCGCGCCAGCAGCGCCCCCACAGGGCAGATGTCGACGACGTTCATCGAGAGGGGGTTGTCAAGAGCTTTCCCCGGCCCCGGGAAGACGCCGATCTCGTTGTGGTCGCCGCGCTGGAAGACGCCCAGTTCTGAAGTCCCTGTCACCTCCTGGCAGAACCGGACGCACCGCGTGCAGACGATGCAGCGGTTTCCCCAGAACTGGACGTTTTCGGAGAGGTTCGTGATGGTCTTGGTGACCTTGCGCTCGGCGTAGCGCGAGTCGTTCATTCGGTAGGCGCCGGTGTAGTCCTGCAGACGGCACTCGCCCGCCTCGTCGCAGGTGGGGCAATCCAGCGGGTGGTTGATGAGAAGGAACTCCATCACCCCCTTGCGGTTGACGCGCGCCTCCTCGGCCTCAGAGTCGATCTCCATCCCGTCAGTGACGACGGTCGAACAGGCCGGCACGAGGCGCCTCTGTCCCTTCTGTTGCACCAGGCACATCCGGCAGTTGGCCGGCGTGGTGAGCGCCGGGTGGTAGCAGAAGTGGGGGATCTCGACGCCGGCCGACTGCGCCGCCGTGATGACGCGCGTCCCCGCGGCGACCTCCACCTGCTTTCCGTTGACGGTCACTTTGGGCATAAATTAGAACCTTGGTGTTTTATGAGCGATGGGGAGCCGGCGCGCCGGGCGCGCAGGGGCGTCCCGCAGCATGCTCGGCGAATTCCTGCGGGAATTTCTTGAGGACGCTTTCCAGGAACGTGAGCGCGAAATCGGCAAAGAGGCAGATCGTCTTCCCGTGGATCTGGGGGAAGAGATTGTTGAGCAGCGCGAGGTCGGCGTTGGCCCCC
>SBBH01000168.1 GCA_005239795.1 Planctomycetales bacterium | reverse complement strand
GTGTCCCCATCCTCGCTTTCCGTCCCATCGGCAGCCTCCTTTCTGGCTACCAGATAGATCGGATCAGCGCACCTCACCACTTTTGGGATAATTTCTTAGGCTTTAGGCGAGGCAATCTTGTATTCCTGCCCCTCGTGGTCCGGGCAGTGGATCGAGACCTCGCCGGTCGGCGGCTGACATTCGATCGGAAGCCCCTGGTTCACCTGCAGGAGCATCGGGTACATCCCGTGGAAAGAGGCGGGGCAGAGAGTCTTCAAGTCCTGGATATTCATGAAATAGGCATCCCCTTTTTTATAGTTCAAGGGGCAGGCGGGGGAATTGTTGGTCACCCGCACCCGGACGTTCCAATCGGCCCAGTCCGGTTCGACCAGCACCTTGGAAATCCACCGCATGAAAAGCCGCTTGCAGGTGCGGTACCACCAGGAGTGGATCGGAACACGCTGGATTTCCATTTGGATGCCGTCGGGATGGGGGCAGTTTAACCGGACTTCCCCTTTGGATTTCCCGAAGGGGGCGTCATAGAAGAGGGCCAGGCAGTACGGATAGGCGTGAAAGAAGGCGTCCTCGCAGAAGTCCTTGACGACCTCCCGATGGGTGAACTCCTGGCCCAGGCGCTTGTGGTATTTGCAGATCTTCCCCATCCGGCTCATCTCGAGCTGGTAGGCGTCGCGATCGAAACAGGAATTGCATTGGCTCATGACGTCTCGCGCTCCAGGCGGAAGTTCGCGTCGCACCCGGCGCATCGGACCGCCGAGGAATCGCTCCACGGGAACGCCCGGTCCTTCGCCCGCAATAGGAGGTAAGGGATCATCCCCCCCAAGGCCCGCAGGCAGAAGCGGCTTTTCTCCTGCGTGATCTCCAGGACATCCCCGACGGCGTGGTTCTTCGGGCACGGCCCCTTGACGCGGATCACCTTGGCGACGACCCCGTCTCCCTTTTCGTTTTGCGAAACGCTCGTGACGACGCATCCCACGGGGGAGGGGCACTGCATGAGAACGCCCTCTCCTTCCCGGACCCATTTGAAGCGTCCTCCGGAGGTCAGCGTGACGTAATAGGGAAAGATCGCGTTGTAGAGATAGATGCACATGTTGTGCGGCAGGAGCTCGTTCAACCGACGGGTCTGTCCCGGGGCGTGCTGGGTGCACGCTCCGGGCTTCGCCACCGTGAGGCGGACCGAGAGGTCATTGATGTCGCAGACGGGGTCGCTCATGTCGCTTAAGTTCCGGGGCTTGCCCACCGCCAGAGGCGCACATACAGGCCGTCCGGGATCCCTCTTAAGAATAGCATCAGGGCATAGAAGCGGCGGGGAAATACGACGACATTTTTTCCCCGCTGGATCTGCCGGAGGATTTTTTCGGCGGCCGCCTCGGCGCTCGACCAGATCCAGCGGGAGCGGGAGGCGTCGTACCCCGACATGTCGGTTTCCACGAACAACGGAAAGACCGTCACGAGGCGGATCCGCGTGGCCTTGAGATCCACCCGGGCGGACTCAAAAAAACTCATGAGGGCGGCTTTCGAGGCGCAGTACGCGGCGATCCCCGGAAACCCCTTGTAGGCGAAGAGCGACGACACGGCGACGATCATCCCCTCGTTCGTCTTCTGTAGGTCGGGGAGGGCGTAGTGCATCCAATTGAGGACGCCGAAGAAATTCACGTCGAAAACCCGTCGAGCCGCCTCGACGTTGAAGTTTTGGACGATCCCGGCCTCTCCGATGCCGGCGTTCAGAAAGAGCGCATAAGGGACTCCGACGGTGCCCTGGATCTTTTGATAGGCGGTCTCGACCTCACCTTTCTGTGAGACATCGCAGGGGAAGGCGTCCGCTTTCCCTCTGCCCGCGAGGATCTCCCGACGGACCGCTTCCAGCTTGGAGGCGGTCCGCCCAATGAGGCACAGGTGCGCTCCCTCTTTCGCGAGCGAAAGCGCCAGCGCCCGGCCGATGCCGCTCCCGGCCCCCGTGATCACGACGACCCTTCCGGAAAAAGAGGTCACGTAGGACTCGCGCGCAAATAACTTCTGTGGTTTATTGCAATACACCGTTTTTTTCGTTCCCTCATTTTCGCGCGAATCTTATATAAGGCGCCGTGCGGAAAAGAGTTGGATGGAAAGATCTTTTGCGAACGATCTCCAAGATATTCGTTCTTGTCCCGTGAATCCTTCTATCAAACACGAAAGTTATTTTTCCGCGCGGCGCCTTACGCCACCGGGGCTGGGCTCTTGCGGAGCGCCTGCTTCACCGTGACATAGGCCCCGCGCGCCATCCCCTGGGGAGAGGTGACATACTCCCATTCGTCCGCCGCCAGGCGGGAAAGGGAGCAATCGACGCATTTGAGCTGCGCTTGCACGTTGTCCCAGGCGCCTTGGAACCCGACCGCGAGCCAGCTTTTTGGCTTGAAGTTGGGTCCCCACTGGTATGCGCACGGGTAGACCATTCCGTCCGTGTCCACGTAGGCCATGAGCCGCCCGTACATGCAGGCGCCGGGTTTCAAGCCCGGCCGGCGCGGGTCTCCTTCGAACAGGATCTCGGAATACGGTTCCGGGTAGCCGATGACGTTTTTCAGCGTGTATTCGGAGAACAGGACGGGGTATCCCTCGCGTTTCTTCTGGAGGATGACGCGGTAAAGCTCCCGGATCTCGTCATCCTTCAGGCAGTTCTTCTTGAATTCCTCGGGGTTGACCACCTTCGCATCGGAATAGTGGGTGTCGGCCATGATGGAGAGCGACACGAAGAAATCATGCTTCTTGCCTAATTCCAGGATGTGATGGAAGGAATCCCGGTTGTAGCGGCTGAGGACGGTGTTGACACGCACCGGGATCCCCTCCGTCAGGCACATCTGGATCGCCTGGATGCACTTCGCGTAGGCCTTGGGGCCGCGGCTCTTGCTGTTGGCCTCCTCGTCCCCGTCCAGGCTGATCATCATGGCGTCGAGCTTTTTCACGGCGTCGAAGCGCTGTTCCACCAGCAAGGCGTTCGTGGTCATCTCGCACATCATTCCCTTGCTGTGCACGTAGTCGATGATCTCGCCGCAGTCCTTGCGCAGGAGCGGCTCCCCCCCCATGAGGCAGACCAGAATCGTCCCCGCCTCGTGGAGTTGGTCGATGATGTCGAAGACCTGCTGGGTCGTCAGGCGATGAACCTCCTGGTTGTTGATGTCCACGAAACAATAGAAGCAGGCCAGGTTGCATTTGTTTTCGATGAGGAGATAGGCGATGAGCGGCGCGCGCCCTCCCTTGCGGTTGAGTTGGTGGATGCGGTAGGCCAGACGCGCCCGGTTTTTAAGGAGCCTGAAGTTCACCTTGTTTATCCTATCGGCCCCGCTCCTCTTCGAGAACAGGAGAACCCGGAGCCGGGTTTCCCGAGACCATCCGGATGCCGGCCGCCTCGACTTCCGATCGGTTGTCCCTCAAGACTTCCCCGTACCGATGCCACGGGATGAAAGGCCACCGGTGGTGGATCCCGTGGAAATTCTGTCCCATGGTCAAGGCCCGGAGCCAGAATCCCCCCGGGCGGATGCGGTACACCTCGTAGCCGCCTCCCGGCACGGTGTGCGGAAAGAAGCAGATCACATAGGCGTGGAGGAGATAGACAAAAACCCGCGGGAGGATCCAAAGTCCCAGAACCGACACCCAGAACCCCATGAGGATGGAAGCCAGGACGACGCCTCCCGTGGACGCGAAAGTCAGGAGATCCCAAAACCGCTGATGGGGCGTCACGGGTAGGAAGGATGTGGGAACCTCTCCGGGGTTTTCTTTGAGCGCCGTTTGTATGAGCCGCAGGGGGAAGCGCCAGAAATTCGCCTGGATCCGCGGGTAGACCGGATCCTTTCCCGGGATCCCCTCCCAGCGGTGGTGGATGAGATGCTCGCGTCGCCTGGCAAAATACCCCGGGTAAACCGAGGCATAGGACGCGATCACCCCCGCGATCTGGTTGGCGCGTTCGGAGGACGAAAAGTTTCCGTGGGCGGGCTCATGCCAGGCGGTGAACGACGCGTTCATCAGGATCGTCGCAAGGATGAGGCCCACCCCAAAAGGCAGAAGGCCGTCCGCGTGCAGCCACACGATGAGCGGGAACCCCACCGCCATGGCCGCGATCAAGGCCAGCGTCTTCCAATCGACCAGACGGGGCTCGGGGGCCAGCATTAGGATTCGTGCGAAAATAGCAGATTCAATGTATTGCGATGTTCCGTTTTTGTTTTGTTTTCTTTCCGCTCCATCATTTTCGCGCGAATCCCATATAAGGCGCCGTGCGGAAAGGAATTAGACGAAAAGATCTCTCGCACAAGATCTCTGGGATATTCGTTCATGTCCTGTGAGCCCCCCTCATGAAACACAGCAGTTATTTCCGCGCAGCGCCTTAGGCTCCGTTTTTGACGGCGATGATCCGGACGATAGGGGCCCATCCCCGCCGGGTCAGCAAACGATGGAGACCGACCCCGCGCAGGAGATCCGCGATCTTCCCCATCCCCTCCCAGTGGTAGACCTCCCGGAGGATGGAAAATCCCAATCCCGCGAGCTGATCGGTCAATGCCGGGCCTTCCAAGCCCCGCTCGCCGTGGAATTCGGACAGCGTGTAGTCCTCCGAGGCGGCCGACGGGCAGCGCTTCAGATAGGCGTGGCCGTGATCGAAGAAAGCACGGTGGAGTTTTAAGGGGAGCCGGAACCGGCTGGCGAAAGCCCCCTCCAGGTCATGGTCGCTGTAGAAGAGGCCGCCCGGGCGGAGCACCCGATGCGCCTCCCGGAACAGATCCTCGGGCCGTCGCAAATGGTGCAGCGTCGCGAAGGCTCCAACGACATCCACGGAGGCGTTCCGGACGGGAAGTTGGGCGCATTCCCCGCAGATCTTTTCGGCGCCGCTCAAGCTGATCCGGCGGAGCATCGCGGAGGAGACGTCGACCATCAGAAGATTTCCGAAAAACGGTTTTGCTCTCACCGAGAGGAATCCGGAGCCTGCGCCCGCGTCCAAAAACCGAAGGGTTTCAAGGGACTCCCCACGGGTCTGGCGAAGAATGCCGAAGAGATCCCGCAAGACCTCGTCCAGCCACGCGTGGTCGATTGCCCCATGCCTTCGGGTGTCCACTGAATCGTAGACCGTCGCGATCTGATCGTAGAAGCGGCGGTTCGCCTCGACCACCTGGTTGGGAGAAATCCTGAGAGAGGAATGCTTTTCGCGCAACATAAGCTACCCTACACTATACGCGATTTTCCTCCCCGTCCCATGGAGGGGGGGACGAAACAGGGAGGCAGCAACCGGCAATGTGGCTTCTCATCTTCCTGTTCGGGTTGACTACGCTTGCGGTCGTGTGGATCTGTTTCGCTTATTTCATTTTCACCTACATCATCAGTCTCATGCGGCCGCGGCGCGACCCGCGGCTCTTGGAAGATCCGCCGATGCTTTCGCTCGTCATTCCCTGCTACAACGAAAGCGCTGAAATTCTCGAGAAGTTGGAGAACACGCGGGCGCTGAACTACCCGCGGGATCGCCTGGAGGTCGTGTTCGTGGACGGCGGCTCTCAGGACGATACTGTCACGAAGCTTCAGGAGGCTCTTCGCGAGGACTGGATCCGGATCGCGGTCTCCCCTCGGGTCGGCAAGATCCAGCAAGTGAACGAGGTCCTTCCGACGCTTCGCGGCGACATCGTGGTCAACTCCGACGCCGATGCCCTGCTTGCTCCCGATGCTCTTTTGTGGTTGGCCGCTGAGATCGGGGCGTCTCAGCGCATCGGGGTCGTGGGGGCCTACTGCCGGCCGCTCCATGCGATGGAACTGGATCAGCACTTCTGGGCCGGTCAGAATCGGGCGCGTTTCCTGGAAAGCGATGCGGGATCCGCTTCCATCGTGGTCGCTCCTTGCTATGCCTACCGCCGGGAGCTCTTGACCCAGTTCCCGGAGGATGTCGTGGCGGACGACATCTATGTGGCCTATCTGGCCCATTCCCTGGGATATGAGGTGGTCTATTCCCGCAAGGCACAAGCCACGGAATTCCGGGGCCCTCAGTCCTATCCGGACTACGTGCCCCACAAGTTCAGGAAGGCGAATGCCTTCCTGCGCGAGTCCTTGAGGTTCCTCTACCGCTTGCCGGAGATGCGCCCCTTCTGCAAGATCATGTTCCTGACCCGGCTTTCCCAGCAGCTTCTGATGCCGTGGGCGCTTCTCTCATGGGTTCTCCTGGCGGGGGCGCTCTTGACCCTCTATCGAATTGACATTGTCATTCTGGGAACGGTCCTCATCGCCGGCTCCCTCCTCGTCACGGGGGGGCTTTTCTCCTGGATCGAGCTTCCGGACGGAAAGAGGAAATTTTCCCTGGTGACCTTGGTGCAGGGGTACCTCATGACGAATCTGATCCTTTCTGTCACGGCCTTGAGCTACCCGTTTGTCCAGCAGGGAAGTTCCTATGCCCGTCTCGACGGAGCGCCGCGCCGGGTTCCCCGCGACGCCTCTGCCCCCTCCCGTTGAATTACCGGTTGACCGTGGCGCAGGAAGGCTGTGGCAGGAGCAACGTGCTCACGAACCGATGGGCGAGCGGGACCCACTGCCGGATCGGCATGCGCCGGAGGACGTTCACGACCTTTCCCGGGTTGGATCGAATGAAATCCCGGTACAGGCGGCGTTTGACGGCGGTCAGGTCCAGCGAGCAGTTGTAGGGAAGCCGCTCCGGGCCGCTGGGGTCAAACAAGTTCCAGTCCAGGGTGAGCGTGTCCCGTTGGGCGTCGAAATCCGGTGTGCCGGGATGCGGGATGCTGACGTTGATCTGGATCGCGTCCGGCTTGAGCTTGCGAATCAAGGCGCGCATTCGGTCGAAGTAGGCGTCCTCATTGGCGGCCCCGTTCGGAAACAACATCAGGAAGGCGACCGCCTCGATGCCGGAGGATTTCGTCAGCTCGAAGGCGCGTGTCACCTGCTCGAACGCGAGGTCCTTCTTCATGGCGTCGAAGAGCTCTGGATCCTCGACACCCATGTACGCGCGGTTGCAGCCGCTCGCGGCCAGGGCGGAGACCACCTCCTCGTCCAGGAGATCGCAGCGCATATTCGCCGCATAGACGATCGGGAGTTTTCGGGCCGCGAGCGTCCGGCAGAACTCCAAGACCCATCGGCGGTTGAGGTTGAACGTCGCATCCAGGTAATTCACGCTACGCACGCCGAACTGCCGACTGAGGCATTCCAACTCCTTCACCATGGCTTCCGTCGAGCGGTAGCGCGTCCGGCTGGATGGGCCGAAGAGGGAGGGATAGGGACAGAAGGTGCATGCGTAGGGACAGCCGCGGCTGGCCATCAGGGGCAGGAAACGGTCCGACCCCGCGTGGTGGACCGCGTGATATCGGTTGAAATCGAGGAAGCGGGGGCCGTCGAAGGGAATCTCATCGAGGGTGGGCAGAAAAGCGGGGGCCGCTTCCGGCCGATCCCGTGTGGCCAGTCCTTCCGTACGGCCCTCGACGGCATTCAGCATCCCTTGCTCCGGATCCCCGATCAGGATCATGTCCACGCCGGAGCCCAGGACTTCCTCACGCAGCGTGGCGGCGTGCGTTCCGAATGCCGCGATCCGGGTCTTGGGAGATTCCTTGCGCACCAGGCGCAGCGCCTCGATGTCCTCCAGGAAGCTCAACGTCACCAGGTTCATGCAGACGAAGTCGGGGCGGAAGGAGGCCAGGCGCGCCGAAAGGCCCCCGCGCCAGTTTCCGGAAAGCCGGAGATCTTCCACCGCCGCGGTGTGCCCGTGCTTCTCCAGGAAGGCGGCGATATAGCACAGGTCCGTGGGGGGGACCAGGCTCCCGACGAAGCTCGTCTCCTGGCAAGCCCACACCTTGACCTTTTCCGGATTGACTCCCGTGAGCAGCAGGATTTTCATGGCTCAATACCGATAACGGGAGAACTGCGTCTCCACGAACGGGACAAGGCGGTTCACCGTGTTCGTATTGAAGACGCTGGCCCCGAGGGCCGTCAGGGGGGAGGGTTGGTACATGTTGCAGTTCTCGCAGAGCGGGATCGTTGACCGTTTTCCCGCAATGTGCGTCTGGCGCAGTTCCTGCATGCGTTCGCCGTTCAGGATCTCCCGGAGTGGTTTGTCGTCGAGGTTGCCGAGGGGAAGCTTGGCGTCGACGTCCTGGCAACAGGGGACGACGGTCCCGTTCGAGAGGATCATGGGTTCCGCCCAGAGCCAATAGCAGCGTCCCCGGCCGTTCACATAGACGTTATCCTCCCGTTTGTTGCCGGTGTGGGTGAGTTGGCGGATCCGGAGGGCGTCGGGCCCCGCGTCGGCCCAGAAATCCCGGACATTCTGAAGATGTTTCCGCGTCTCTGTCATCGCGATACATTGGACGACCACAAAGGTTTTGGAGTGGGTTGCCCGTTTCATCCGGATGAAGCGCTTTGCATTCTCGACGACCGCCTGAAACTTGCCGCCGACGCGCACGGACTCGTACTCCTCGGGACTGATGCCGTCGATCGCGAGGGTGACATGATCGATTTTTGTCTCGAGGAGCATCCGGCTTCGTTTCTCGTCGAGGAGCGTACAGTTGGTGGAGATCGCGACCCCCACCCCATGCTTGCGCGCGAAGCGGATGTAGTCGAAAAGATGAGGGTGGCAGAAGGGCTCGCCAAGCCCATTCAATCCGACTGTTTCGAGCTCGGGAATGTTGCCGAGGATCAGTTTCTCGAACATTTCACGCTTCATATGGACGATCGGGCGGGTCATCTCCGTCGTGCGGGCGCAGAACGTGCATTCGAGGTTGCAGGCGTTCGTGATCTCGACGACGAGGCGGTAGGCGTTCCGAGGTCCCCGGACCGAGTTGGTGACGTACCCGCCGGTGGCGACCAGCCGGTCAGCGAGCGCCATTGCTGTGCTTTCGACTGTTCTTGTACTGGTTCCAGACAACGCTCGGTTTGAGCCCGTAGAACATGCTGTAGTCCGTGGTGCAGGTTTGCGGGCAGATGTGGCAGTCGTGTCCCGCGGCGATGTCCCAGGCCTTCTGGAAGCCGTCGGCGAAGATGTTGCCGTGCTTGATCAGTCCAAGCTGCTGGGGACAAGGGTATAGATCCCCGTTCGTGTCGACGATCATGTAGTCCCTGCCTGCACGACAGTGGACGTCGTTGAAGTCTGGGTTGTTCCCTTTCCCCTGGTACATCTCAATCGCGAAATCAGGCCACTGGAGGGTTTTCTCATAGGCGGCCGCAGAAAATCCGATCGGCTCGCCGCGTTTCTTGAGATCGATGATCTTTCGAAGGGCCGTGTCGATCTCCTCGCGGCTCGGCCAGAGGGAGCGGTCGGCAGCGTGGCCCTCCCGCTCCTGGCTCGTGAGTGTGGTGAAATCGACGGTCCCCCCACAACGTTTAGCGAGATCCATCATGAAGTCGATGCAGTGGATCGAATGTTTCGTGAGGACTGTGCTGAAGTTCACCGGGATTCCGGCTTCCCGCAGAGCCTCAACGCCATCCATCGTTCGCTTGAAGGTCCCTTCGCCGCGGCCGGGGTCGTTCGCCGCCTCATCTCCGTCCAGGCTCACCACGATCCAGTCCATTTTTCGCATCACGTCGATCTTTTTTCGGGCGAACGTCGCGTTTGTTGTGACGGAAGCCAACATGCACTTCTCATGGATTCGATCCACGATCTCATCGAAATCCTTCCGAAGGAGCGGCTCCCCGCCGACCAGGCCGATCTGCATCGCGCCCGCCTTTTTTGCCTCGTCGAGGATGAAGAAAATCTTGTCGGTGGGGAGTTCCTTCCCCGGCCGCTCGGGATAGTCCGCATAGCAGTAAGTGCAGTGGTAGTTGCAAGTATTGAGTAGGTTGATCTGGACGCGGAAGGGCGTCCGTGTGCCCAGAAACCGGTTCCTTAACATGAAGTAAGCGTATTTGTAAGGGTTTAACTGTGACATGCGTTCAGTCCTTCCCAATCTCGCTCATCCAGAGCATATCATTATGTCTCATGAGGAAACCGTCGGTCCTTACTGGAACGTCGGCTTTACGGACAAGAGGCGCGATTTCGCCATGAGGAGGGCGATCTCGACCGCCCGCTTGGCCTCGGAGAAATCGAGCATCCGCGCGTATTGGAAGACGTACCTCGGGTTGAAATAGTACCGGGACACAAAGCGGTCCCTCAGCTTGTAGATCTCCTCGACGGGGACCTCCGTCACGGGATGGACGACCGGGTCCTCTTCCTCCACCGGATTGGCGGCGTGCTGGCGCCAGAAGTCCGTGGGGAGGACCCCCTCCTTGATCGCGTTCTCGTAGTGGGTCGTGCCGGGGGCCCAATTGTAGACGCTGACGCTCAAGTAGGTCGGCCGGATCCGCGCGAGCATGTCGAAATCCGCCAAGAGCTCCTGGCGCGTTTCGCCGGGGATGTTGATCATCATGTTGGCGACCGATCGGACGCCGGCCTGCCGGCAGGTGTCGATCGCATTCTGGATCTTTTCGAGATCGATCCGCTTGTTCAGGTATTTCAGGAGCCGATCGTTGCCGGTCTCGACCCCGAACTGCATGATCCGCAGACCCGTTTTTTTGAGCTTGATCATGGTCTCCAAGGGCACGTGTTGGACCACCGCACCCCGGATGGACCAGGTGAGATTGAGATCCGCCGCCAGCAGGGCGTCCGCGAAATCGTTCAGCCGCTTCTTCGTGGGGTTGAAGGTCTCGTCCCAGAACTCGATGTACTCGACGCCGCTCTCCTTGTAATGGCGCATGATGTCGATCATCCGCTCGATGGAAAAACTGCGGTATTTGGACTTCTCGGACCAACAGTACTGGCAGACGAAGGGGCACCCGCGCGACGTGGTGAGGATCGCCATGATCTTGTTCGAGAGGAAGTCCCGATAGCGCGTGTGATCCCCCAGAAGCGAAAGGTCCGGCAGCGGGAGGGCGTCCAGGTCCTTGACAGCGTAGGCCGCGGGCAAGGGGCGGCCGTCGGCCTGGCTTTCCTTGGTGCACGTCCCGGGGGGGAGGGCTTGGGGATCCAGGCGCCCTCTTTCGATCACCTGCCGGCAGACTTCCAGGAAAGGGATCTCCCCGTCCCCCAGGACCATTGAGTCGACATGGGGGAGCCGAAGCGTCTCCTCCGGAAAGATGGAGGTGTGGGGGCCCCCGATGCAGATATGCGTTTGAGGAAACTCCCGTTTGATCCGCGTGATGATTTTATAGGTCAATCCGAGGTTGTACGAATAGAGGGGGATCCCCACCACGGCGGGCGGATTTTCCCGAAGCGTCTCGATCAACGCGTCCTCGCTCAGCTGGTCCTTCACCATGTTGATCAGCCGGACCGAGAAGTCGCTGTTGGCTCGGAGATACGACCCCAGCGCCAGGAGCGCGAGATTGTATTTGGACTGCACGTAGGCCCGGATTTCGTCGCTGGCGGTTCTTGAGAAAAATGGTGTCTCGAGCAGAAGGACTTCGCCGGTTTTTCGGGTCGCTTGCACCATGTCCTCTCCTACCACCGTTTCCAGAACATGGCCGGGACCGCCACAGAGATGCTTTTGAGCCTTCCGAAGAAATGTTCATAAGGATGCCGGACGCATTTGGCGAAGTACTGCGGGCTCAGATAGAAGGCTCGATAGGCCGCCTTGGCATGGCTGCGGATCTCGTCGGCGGACATGTGCGGATAGTTGGGATCCCCATTCTCGCTCAGCCACCCTTTCTCCTTGAGCGCGGCATGGAAGGGGGTTCCCACGAGGGGATTGGCCAGCTGGAACTGGGCCGTATGGGGATTGAGCTCCTTGGCCCACCGGATCGTCTTCTGAACGCTCTCGGCCGTCTCCCCCAGGTAGCCGATGGCGAAGTCGCCGTGGATCCGGAGTCCCGCCCTGTGGGCGTTGTGGGTGAACTCGGTCATCACCTCGATCGAGACCCCCTTCTTGATGTTGTCCAGGATCTCAGGATCGCCCGATTCGTATCCCACGTGCAGGACGCGGCAGTGGGCCTTTTTCATCAAGACCATGGTTTCATAGGACAGGTTGCTGCGCGCGTAGCAGGACCATGGAATGCAGATCCCGCGCTTCTCGATTCCTTTGGACAGTTCGGCGGCGCGGCTGTCTGTCAGCATGTCGTCCTGGATCATGATCGAGCGCACTTCCGGCAGTTCTTTCTCGATAGTGGCGAACTCGTCGAGGACATTCTCGACGCTCCGCAGGTTGTAGGT
Organism: Planctomycetales bacterium; assembly: GCA_005239795.1. Lineage (GTDB taxonomy): Bacteria > Planctomycetota > SBBH01 > SBBH01 > SBBH01 > SBBH01. The sequence goes on along the minus strand of SBBH01000168.1, from coordinate 4,709 downwards.
GTGCCCCTTGACAAAGGTGTGCACCCACAGGCAGAAGGTGCATTGCCCCCACTTGCAGCCGCGTCCGCTCATGATGTCGACGAAGGGGTAGAACTCCGAAATGGTCTTGTAATCGTAGAGGTTGAGATGGCTCTTGAAGAAGCGGCTCACGAACGGGATCTGGTCCAACTGCTCGCCGGTGAGGTAAGGTCGAAGCTCGTTTCGGACGATCTTGGGGCCGTCGCGATAGAGCAGGTTTTTGATCTCCTGCGGGGGCTTCCCGGAGGCGAGCTCCGCGAGGGGGTGATCCATTTCGCTCTCGATCCCGTAGGGGATCGCCCGGGCCTCCCGCATGAACCCAAGCGGATCGGTGGAGAAATAGGGGCCGACCAGGACGCTCTTGCAGCCCAGCTTCTCGGTGAGGCGATCCCCGAATTCGATGTCGTTGGTGCGGCTTTTCTGGCCCGCATAGACCACCAGGAGATCCGGCCGCCAGTCGGTGATCAGACGTTCCGTGGCGGCGTGGTCGAGATGCATTGAGGGGGCGTCGACCAGCTTCACCTCGTGGCCGCAATGCTCAAGCCACGATCCTGCGTATCCTAACCAGATGGGGTACCACTGGCTGGCCGAGAGCGACACGAAGTCGCACCGGGCATTGCGCATGTAGTCAGCGAGATAGGGGGGGGATAAAAGGAGTGTCCGCATGATCCAAGAGGAATCTACCCCGTCCAGAGGGCGGGATCAACCTTCCTAATAAGATGATCGGCATGTTCCGGTCACTCCTTTTGGCGTATCATCGCGCGATCGTCTTGAAGCACCTTTCCAAGCCCTTGCTTCCTGTGGTCCTTTGCGCTCTTGCGGCGTTCCTGGTGTTCTGGGGGTACGAGCACGCTTTCTGGACGACCTATGACCCCACTCTGGACGGCGAAGAACATTTCTTTAATACCGTCGGCATTCATGTCATCGCAAAGGCGATCCATCGATTCCATATCCACTCTGAAACCGTCACTCAAAACTTGTGGGGCCCCCTCCCCTATTACCTGTGCGCGGTGGGGATGGAGGTTTTCGGCGAACATCTGTCCACCGTCCGGAAAGTCCTCGCGATCCTCTCGGGATTCTGGGGTCTGATCCTATTCCGTATCATTCAGACGGAACTGCGCCGGCCGATCCTGGCGCTCTTTTTGGCGCTCGCCTTCATCCCGTTTTCAGGGCATGTCAACTTCATGAACCGCGGGCAGGCGGGGTTCCACACTTTCATGCTGGCTTCCTGTTCGATGCTCCTTTTGTTGAGGTACACACAAAGCGGAAAAAATTCGCTCCTCTGGTGGATCGGGGGCGTCCAAGGGATCGCCTTCGGGATCAAGTATGAACTTTCTCTTTTGGGATTGGCTTCTGTCTTCATGACCCTCTACGTTCTCGAGACGGTCCAGACCCTCTCGCGCTTTCAAACCGAAACCAGCGGTGTTTCTTCCTCCTCGACCCTTTCCGCCGTGCCCTTGCCCCGGGTCGTCAAGATGGTGTTTCTCCTTGTCCCCCTGGTGCTGAGTGCCTTTCTGATTCGGTTTGGGATCTATCCGCATCTCTTTCTCCTGTTTTGGCTCTCCTCGGCGGCGATCCTGTTCCTTGAAGTGAAGATTCTTTTCGTCGCTCGAAAAAATAAGTTTGAGATTCCCAATTGCCTCGGAGCGCTGTCCCAAAATGCCCTTCGTGTTCTCGTTCCTTGGGGGGGGGTGATTCTGTTTTGGTTTCTGCACCTTTGGCACATGACCGACTTGGGGATTGCAACGGCTTACTTCAAGGAGATCTCGAACGTGTCCGAGGTGATGCGGCGGATGGGGCTTGTCTCTCCCACCTTCTCAGATTCCCAGTATTTTTGGAGGGTCCACCCAATCGAAATGTCGCAGATTCTCTTTTGGACGTTTCTCGTCCTGACCTATACGTGGGCGCTTTGGCGGTTCGCCTCGCAACTTCCTTTCTTTTTGCAAGGCCTGCTCGCGGGGTTGGCGACCCTCGTGTCTCTGGCGTGCATCGGCAGTGCTCAGATCCACACCTTTTCGATCTACTATTTTCTAATCCTGATATCGATCGGCCTTTGGATCTCTTGGTTAAGCAATTGGAAGGAAATGGTCGGCGCGCAGGAGCCCGCCCTGAGGCTCGTCGTCTACCTGTGTTTCCTCGCAATTGGGTCGCTGGGCCTTCTGCGCGAGGCGGGGAGCCTCGACCACAACCTTTGGCCCATGCTCCCTCCCTTGTTGGGGGCGCTCCTCGCTTGCACATTCCCTTTGAAGCCGACGGGGAGACTGCCGATTGGATACGCCGTCGCCTTTTCCGTCCTCTTCTATTTCGTCTGGGTTTACTGGGGGAGGATCGAGTCTCAAGTCCTGAATGACCGCCAACTTGCCGCAGAGATGATTCCCGTGGACGAGGAATTGGATCTCGCGATCCCGCGAAAAGCCGCCTTGGATCTTCGGGAAATGAGGGCTTTTTTTCAAGAACATCTTGCGTCTGGGGACAAGATCTACGTCTTCTCTGGGCACCACTTCCCGTATCTTTTTTCCATGCACAATGGCCTGACCGCTGAGAATCTTCCTCACTACCACTCTGCGAGCCCTCGACACCAGGAACGGCTCCTCCATGCTCTCAAAACCGAGAACGTGAAATTCGTTTTGTTTTCCGAGGGTATACCCTCCTACAACTCTGAGCCGATCAAGAAGTTTTACCCCGCTCTACACCAATACATCCTCGACCATTATTCGGACACCGGCCGGCGGCTGGCGGGGTTCCTCGCGGTCTACGCGCGGCGGTCCGAGACCAGCACGGAAGGGATGAGTCCACTCTCGCGGTAGAAAGCCCAGGCGTGTCGGATCGTCTCCTCGAAGGAGCGCGCGGCCCGCCAACCGAGTTCCCGTGCGGCTCGCTCGCTGGAGAAGTACTTGAAGGCGAAGGTGTCCGAGACGTTCTGAGGGGTGAGGACCTGGTTTTTCGTCACGCGGGAAATCCCATACGCCGCTAGGACTGCGGGAAGGCGCATCCAGAACGGGAGGACGAAAAAGCGGGGATGGCGCCCGACCGCGTCGGCGATCTTCCGGCAGATTGCCAGAAACGTGAAATTGTGGCCGCCGAGGATGTACCGTTCTCCCGGACGTCCTCGCGCGAAGGCGGCCAGCATCCCCTCCACGACGTCGTCTACATCAACGACATTGCTTCCGCCGGGGGGGACCGGCATCCAGCGGCTTGTGGCCACCTGCCGGACCAGGGTCCCCGAATTCATCCGGTGGTCGCCGGCTCCGTAGACGGTGGTGGGATTTACGATTACCACCTCCTGTCCTGCGCGGGCCGCCTGGCGGCAGACCGCTTCCATTTCCCATTTACTTTTCAGGTAGGCGTTCTTGGAGAGGAGAGCTTCATTCGGCTGGGAGGATTCGTCGAGGGGCGTTTGGGGATCAGAGGATCTCCCGATCGTCGTGGCGCTGCTGGCCGCGACGACGCGCCGGACTCCCGTTTTTCGCGCCGCGTCGAGGATCCGCGCGGTTCCGTCCCGGTTCACCCGCAGGAGTTGGGCGGCGTCCGCGGCGCGGAAGCTGATCTTGGCCGCCAGATGAAAAACGCCGTCGCATCCCTGGCATACCTTGGCGGCGGCGTCCGCGTCCAGGAGGTCTCCACGGACGATCTGGACGTTGTCGGGAAGGCCCACGGGGTCTCGATGAACGAGCGCGACGACGGCGTCTTGCCGTTCCAGAAGGCGCTCGACGAGGCGCCGACCGATGAATCCCGTGCCTCCCGTCACGAGAAATTTCATCGTCGGATCGTATGCGGGAGGCCCTTTTCTTGCCAGTCGTTCGACTCGGAAGTCTTGAGGCCGATCCATTGGCGTCAAGACTTCCTCGCTCACCACTGGTGCTGAGCTGAAAAGTCCTGGTGCCACGCACCAGGACTTTTGTGTCGAAGCACCAGCTTTCGAGTTCGCTGCCTCGAACGCTTCGGATCCTGAAAGACCTTGTTGTTTATTTGATCTGGCAAGCAGAGGTTGCTAGGTTTCGCAAGCATGCCAAGGGTTGATCGCCAACTCTGCCGGGCCGCCGCCGCTTATGCGGTTTTCGTCGCGGCCGCCTTCGCCCCGGTTTCGATTTTGCAGAGGGGACTGCATCCGGCCTTCTTCAGCTCGATCTCGGCTGGAGACAGCGCCGCGGAGAAGGGGCATCGGCCCGTTTTCAATGGCATTCAACTTGAGTTGCCCACCCTCGCTCACTATGAATATCCCTACAACAGGCTGATCGGGGATTATTACCGGGCAGCTTTCCGGGAGAGGGCTTTACGCGATTTTCTCCCGCTGTGGAATCCTTACCAGGGCGTTGGCTGCCCCATGAACGCCCAGTACAGCTCGCGGGCCTTTTTTCCCTTTCAGGTTTTGGAGGATGTGAGTCCGGCCGGTTGGACGGACTTTTTTCTGCTGGCGCGGGTGTGGCTCGCCGCCGTCGGAATGTTCATCTTCCTGCGCTGTCTCCCCCATCTCTCGTCGGAAGCGGCCTTCTTGGGGGGCGTCGCCTATATGTTCTCGGGGACGTTCGGGTGGTTTGTCTCCCTGGAACAGATGTCCAATGTTGCCATGACCCTCCCCTTCCTTTTGTGGGCGTGGGACGGCTTGGCGGCGTCTCCCGGCGTCCGCGCGATGTCCAAGGCGGGTTTCTGGACGGGGATGCTGCTTTTGGCGGGACAGCCGGAGATCGCAC
>SBBH01000220.1 GCA_005239795.1 Planctomycetales bacterium | reverse complement strand
GGGCAAGATTGAAAGCGTGGCACTTGTGCGGGCGCACCTGGAGGAGGACGCCGGGAAGCTCCTCCACGGCCCGGCTGGCGAGGAGACGCGCGTCGACCTGAACCGCGCGGGCGTGCCGCTCCTCGAGATCGTGACGGAGCCGGTTCTGACGGATCCTGCATCGGCCTATCTGTTCCTGGCAGCTTTGAAGCAGACGCTCGTCTATCTGGGCGTGTCCGACTGCGAGATGCAGAAGGGATCCTTGCGCGTCGACACGAACGTGTCGCTGCGCCCGGCCGGCGCCAAGACTTTCGGGACGCGCGTCGAGATCAAGAACTTGAACTCCTTCCACGGCGTCGAAAAGGCGCTTAACCATGAGATCCGCCGTCAAAGGGAGGCGTTGGCGCGGGGGGAGAAGATCGTACAGGAGACGCGCAGTTTTGACCTCGAGAAGGGGGTCACGGCCCCGATGCGCTCGAAGGAGACGGTCCACGACTACCGCTACTTCCCTGATCCGGACCTGCCGCCGCTTGTGATTGACCCGGCCTGGATCGATCGGGTGCGCGCGGATCTGCCGGAACTTCCGCGCGCGAAAGCGGAGCGCTTACGCCGCAACTACGGCCTGTCTCCCTACGACGCGGGGGTCCTGACAGCCGAGCGCGAGGTGGCGGCCTTTTTTGAGAAGGTCGTGGCCGTCCTGGGGGAGGACCAGGCGAAGAAGGCCGCCAACTGGATCACTGGCGAGATGCTGCAGCTGGCCAACGCTCGCGGATGCCTCTTCAAGGATCTTGGCGTGAAGCCGGAGCACCTCGCTGGGCTCATCCGCCTCGTCAGGGAAGGGGCGGTTACGCGGGCCACCGCGCGGGAAGCGCTCGCCCAGACGGCGGGGACGGGGGAGGATCCCGCCCAGCGGATCGCCGCGAGCAGCGCCGCGCAGATCGCCGATCCAGTGTCTCTTGAGAGTGTCGCGGACAAGGTCTTCACCGCGCACCCCCAGGCCGTCGCCGACTATAAGAAAGGGAAAGCCAACGCCGCCGCGTTCCTTGTGGGGGCCGTCATGAAGGAGACCCGGGGACGCGCCAACCCCCAGGCGGCGCGCCGCGTGATCGAAGAGCGCTTGAGGAAGATCTGACGGCGGGCTATCCTGCTTAAATCTCGATGCTTAAGCCCGGCCGCTGGTTTGGCATTCTTCCGTGTGCCGTCGCCTTTTTGCTTTTGTTGCCCGCTTCCAGGATGGCGCTCGCCGACGAGGGCGGCGCCGGGAAGAGTGACAAGGGCAAGGAGGGGGAACGCTACCTTACGCTTTCCCTGATGCCGGCGAAAACCCAGACTGGCGAGATGCTGGTGGTCGTCGACACTCAGCTCCACACGATCGTCGTCTACGCGTACAACAAGAATCATGAGATCGTGCCAGTGGCTGTGCGCAACTACACGTACGATTTGTTGATCAAGGAATATCCGGTGCCGGAACTGGCCAAGAAGTGGACGAAGGGGTTCTCGTCGTGGGACGCCCGAAAACATTTCGAGGATTTCAAGAAGGTGGAGATCAAGGAGAAAGAGAAGAAGAAGGCGAGCGAGATCACGGAGGAAGAGATCAGACCTCCCATCGGCTCCGGGCAGGGGAAGACGTTGTTGCTCGAGCTCAACGCCATCAACACCCAGCAGAACCCCCAGGAGCACATCATGATCATCGATGAGGGAAGCCATTTGGAACATGCTGGGGACTTGACGATTCTCGCGTATGCAATTGACGAGAACGGCCTGACGCCCAAGGCGATCCGGTCGATCACGCAGGATTTCCGCCTCGCCGGCTACAAGTACAAGACTGGGGAGAACTCCTTCAACGGCGATTTCAAGAATCCGAAAGCTGAGATCGACGAGTTTCACGTGGAAAAGATTGAGGAGTTCCTCAAGAAGCAGGCGGAGAAGGAAAAGAAGGAAAAAGAAAATAAGCAGAAGGGGAAGGAAGCCGAATAGAGAGAAGCGGTAGAGCTGGCGAGGGGGGGGACATGGCCGCCGATTTCGTGGCGTTCGAAAAGGCGCTTGAGGAGCTGCAGGTGTCGCCCGACCAGCTCAAGAGGCTCATCTCGTCGGGGGCTGTCCGCGCCTTTAGCGACGGCGGCACCTTCAAGTTCCGCCGCCACGATCTTGATGCCTTCAAGTCCCGGCAGCAGACGCTCGTTCAGGGGAGGGCGCCGGCCGCTCCCCCGGAGGTTTTTGCTGAGGAGATCGAGGCGATTGAGGAAATTCCGGAGCTGTCTCTCGATGAGATGGGTCTCGTCGAGGGGCAGGGGGAGACGTCTCCCCCTGTCACGCCGTCCACAGCGCCGACTCTTTCCACCGAGGAGCTCTCGCTTGACGAGATCGGCACGGGAAAACCCTCCGAAACGCAGCCCGCTTCCTTGGAGGAGATGCCGCAGGTGGAAATGCTGTCGCTCGAAGGGGATTTGAATGTCCTCGAGGAGGGGGGCGGCGCGGAGGCGACCCAGCCGATCGAGATCGAGGGGGATATTCCCGTTTCCGCTCCCAACCTGGGGACCGTCTCGATGGAAGTCCCCCCAGACATTGCCCAGCCGCCCGACGATTTCGGGATTCCTTCTGCCAGGTCGGGAGGGCTCGATGTCCGGCGCGAGGGATCCCCGATGTGGGCGGCCGCGGTCGCGGCGACTTCGGCGGCTCTTGTTTTCGCGGCTGTCGCGATGGTAGGGATCGTCAAGGACAGGCCCGTCGGTTTCCTCGAACCTTTTGTAGATTTCCTGATCGACAAGTCCACCCTGAAGTGATACCCTTTTGCCGGTTCGCTGGCGAGGAACCTAATGCTTCGACCCGAAAGTTTTGAGTGTTGCACACCAAAATTTTCGGGTCAGCGCTAGTGGTGAGCGAGGAAGTCTTGGTCATGTATAGGGCATGAAGACTTCTGAGTCGAACCACGAGTCCAAAGAGTCCAAGAGGAGGGGGGACGATGCGCATTCTCATGACAGTGGTGGCGGCGGGGGTCCTGGCGACGGGGTGTTCGTGGAATCCGCCCAATGATGCTGAGAAGGAGAACCTCCGCAACGAAGCCCGGATGCTGTCCAAGAAGGTCCAGACCCTGCATGGCGAAAACCAGATTCTGAACAGTCTCCTTCAGACTGCGCAGATCGACCGCAAGAAGGCGGAAGAGATGCTGGCGGCTAACCAGAAGTACGTCAATGACATGCAGGAGCTTTTCAATTCCATTTCCACAATCGAAGGCGTTTCGCAAACCTCCGAAGGGGTCCGCATCGACGATGCGGTCCTTTTCGATTCCGGAAGCGCGACGCTGAAGGAAAAAGGAAAGTCGATCCTGGCGGCTCTCGCCCAAAAAATCCTCGAGAAGAAGTTAAAGATCCGCGTCGACGGACACACCGACGGCCAGCCGATCCAGCGTGTGAAGGATAAGTATGAGACGAATTGGGACCTTTCGGCCGCGCGCGCCATGACGGTCCTCAAGTATCTCGCTATACAGGGGGTGGCGCCTGAGAACATGTCCCTGGCGGCCTACGCCGAGTACAAACCTGTGCCGGGCGAGGAGAATTCCGGAGAGAAACCAAACCGAAAAAACCGCCGTGTGGAGATCGCGGTTTTGCGCTAGTGCTTCGTACGAAAGTTTTGAGTGTTGCGCACCAAAACTTTCGGCTCAGCACTCGTGGTGAGCGAGGAAATCTTGGTAGTGTATATGGCGTGAAGATTTCCGAGTCGAACCACTAGGGAGAGCCCTCAGGCATTTATGATCGAGTCAGAGAAAAAAGTCCGGATCGTGATGCAGAAGCAGGGGAACGCCGATCCCGTGACGATCCTGCGCGGGGACGTGGTTCAGTCCAATCCCAACGCGATCCTCATCACTGGCAAGCGCTTCGCGAAGGTCATCGACGCCGCCTCCAACCGCGCTGAGGAAAAGCCCCTCGACGACAAACAGAAGACCTACCTCATCCCGTTCCACGCGGTCCGTTTCGTGGAGGTGATCGCCGAAGGGTCCCCTGAGGATCTCCTGGATCGGAAGATCCGCCAGGAGCCGCTCATACGCCGCAAGGGCTCCTACGCCCTCATCGATTAAGGCGCCGCGCGGAAATACTTCTGTGTTTCATTAAGAAGGGTTCACAGGGTATGAACGAATATCTAGGAGATCTTACGCGAGAGATCTTTTCATCTAACTCCTTTCCGCACGGCGCCTTATATAGAATTCGCGCAAAATAAAGGGGGTTGGGAAGGAAACGGATACAGCAGTCAACGACAGAAGTTGTTTTTGCGCGAATTCTAGGACTTCCTTCGACTGCCATAATACTCCCTCAAGGCGCGGAGCTTCGCGTGCGCCTTGCCGCTCGCGAGGGTCGACAGGGCGAACTGCACCCCTTCGCCGAGGAAACGGGCCTTTCCGGAAACCCAAATGGCCACCGCCGCGTTGAGGATGACAATGTCGCGTTTGGGCGAGCGTTCCTCGTCCAAGAGGATTCTCTCCAGGAGGCGTGCATTTTCCGCAGGCGTCCCCCCCTTGAGCGTCCCGATCGACGCGTAGGAAAACCCCAAAGCCAGGGGATCGATCTTGAGGCCTCTCACGGCCCGGTCGCTCGCCTCGTAGCAACGCGTTTCCCCTTCTAGGGTGACCTCGTCCAGGCCCAGCCCGTGCAGGGCCAAAACGCGCGCGTGGCCCAGCTCGCTCGAGACGCGTGCGACAGGTTCCAGATGCCGAGGGTTGGCGACGCCGATCAGACGGTGCGTGACATTCACGGGGTGGACGAAAAGCGGCAGGAGGTCAAGAAAAGTCGGCACCCCCAACTCATGGCGCAGCGCCGAGACGCGCCCCAGGGCGGGGTGTGTCCAGGGAGGGGTCACAAACGCCATCCCCGTCTCATCGAGAACGTCCCGGATCTCCCGCTCGGAAGTCGCGCAAGAAACCCCTAGCTCCTTGATACACTCGGCGCTTCCAGAGCGCGAGGAGACGGTCCCCTGCACAAGTTTTGTCACGGGAAGCCCTGACCCAGCGACGACAAAAGACGTGGCCGTCGAGATGTTGAACGTTCCATGGTCGTCCCCGCCGGTTCCGCAGAAATCCATAAGCGGCGTCTTCAGGACCGTCAAAGGGGTGATGTGGATGCGCAGGGCGCGCACGAAAGCCGCCAGCTCTTCCGTCGTCTCCCCCTTGATATGAAGGGCGAGTATCAGGGCCCCCGCCTGGGCTTGTGTCACCTTGCCGCCGAGGATCGCGTCGGCCATGGCGATCGCCTCGTCGTCGTTTAAGTCCTCGCGGCGCACGAGTTTGACAAGGAGTTCGGAGATCGGGGCGAGCGGCGCCGCGCGGTGGGAACGTCGGAATCGGGCGCTTGCGGCCATGGGACAATTGTAGCGGAGGGGCTTTCCCCTACCATGCGCAAATGAAACGCCCCCTGGTGTGGGCGGCCGCGGGGTTGGCTTTCGGGATCTTGGGCGAAAGCGCCATCGCAGGAGTCGCGGCCGCCGGGCTCGGGGCCGCCTGCGCCGCGGCGGGGATGCGCCTTTCCACGCGCCGGGACCTCCTGTGGGCAGGGGTGGTGGCGCTCCTCTGGTTCTCGGCGGGGAGCTTGCGCGCCCACGCCACTTTTACGCGGCTGGCCTGTGACCATTTCGCTCGTCACGCCGCGTCGAGCGGCCCGCTGAGATTCTCCGCGATCCTCGAGGAAGAGCCGCGTGTGCTTGATCCTGCACCCGGCGGCCGTCCAGGGTGCGCCGCCGTCGCCCGCATGACGCGCCTTCGGCCAGAGGGAGGGGAGATTCTCGTCTCGGGACGCGTGCGTCTGTTTCTTCCGTCGAGATCCGACCTTGCGGAAGGGGCCGAGGTGCAGGGGACGGGACGCCTGACATATCCGGCCCCGCCAGCCAACCCCGGCGAGCCGGATCTGGCGACGATGGGGCGGCGCGCCGGGATCCGGGCCGTCATTTCAATGGCTGCTTCCGATGTTGAGGAAGTCGTCCCGCCGCCGGAGGCCGGGAGCGCGAGGACTTGGCTTCTCGGAGCCGTCTCCCGAGCGATCGACGCGCACGCGCCTCAGGAGACGTCCGCCTTCCTCAAGGCGCTTCTTCTGGGGATCCGCGGCGAGCTCCCCGGTGAGATGAGCGACGCTTTCGTGGAGACGGGGACCGTTCATTTCCTGGCGGTCTCGGGTCTGCACCTCGTGTTTCTTCTGGGGCCTCTGGCAGCGACCCTGCGGATTATCGCTGTCTCGGTGCCGATACGGGCTGTTCTTCTGATCGGCGGCGCATGGGCCTACGCGTGGCTGGTGGGGTTCGCCCCGTCGGTGACGCGCGCGGCAGTCCTGGCGACGGCGCTTTTGGGGTCAGATCTCGTGAGGCGCCCCCGGGATGCGGCGAGCGCCCTGGCGCTCGCCTTCACGGCGATCCTGTTGATTTCGCCCCACCAGCTTTATCTGCCCGGTTTTCAGCTTTCGTTCCTGGCGTGTTTGGGAATTGTCTTTTTGCGCGTCGCTCCGGCCCGGGAGCGGGACAAGGAAACCCTCGTGCGTCCGCGCGGGGCGCTTGGATCGACGACCCGGGCGGCGGGGCAGTGGCTCCGGGACGCCGCGGCAGTGTCGCTCGCGGCCTGGATCGCGACGGCTCCCGTGGTTCTCATGCATTTTCATATCGTGACACCCATCACGGTGGCGGCGAATCTGATTCTGTCGCCGTTTTTCTGCGCCGTGCTCTTGGGAGGATTCACCCTGGCGGGCGCTTCGGCGCTCAATCTGTCGGGGGCGGAGACTCTCGCCACGGGGCTCGACGCTTGCGTGCAGATCATCTCGTCGCTGGCGGGGATGTTGGCTCAGGTCCCGGCGGGCCACGTTTACCTCCCCGCGCCGCTGGCGGCAGGGGTTTTTGCGTTTTTGGCTCTTCTGTTTCTGGGATTTGGGCGCGCCGACCGCGCGCTTTCTTCCGCTGCTCGCCGTGGCCGTTTTCTTGCGGCGGCCTTGGCGGTTTTTTTGGCGGTTGTCTGGGGGAGTTTTCTCTGGGTCGGGAAGCCGATTCCCGGATTCGTCGTTCTCGACGTGCGCCAAGGGCTCTGCTCGTTTCTCGTGACGGATGACGGCCGCACGGCGATGTACGACTGCGGCGCCTATGGAGGGCGCGATCCGACGCCGCTGGCCGTGGCACCCGCGCTCTGGGAACGGGGCGTGCGGCGGATCGATCTTTTGGTTCTTTCGCATCCCCATGCCGATCACGCGAGCGGCGTCGCGAGCCTCCTGCGGCGCTTTCCCGTGGGCGAGGTTGTCACGAGCCCCCAGTTCGAATCGGTGCCGGCGGGGCGCGTCGTTTTGGAGATGATCCGGCGCGCGGGGGCCGCCTGCCGCAGCGCCTCGGCGGGTGACCTTCTTCCCTTGGGATCCAGCGCCTGGTCGCTTGAGGTCTTGCATCCGCCGCTTGCCGTAGGGTTTAACCCGGTACGCCAGGCGAACGACCTGTCGCTTGTCGTCCGTGCGGTGAGGGGGAGCCCGTCGGGGACGGTTTTGCGCGCGCGCGGATTTGTCGACGGCATCGAGCGGAGGATCCTCGCGCCAGGCGAGCCGGTGCACCTGTTGTGGACAGGGGATCTGGAGGACCGCGGAGCCGAAATTTTCCTCGCGCGGCCCGCCGAGCAAATCGAGGCCGCTGTCGTCGCGATCCCGCACCACGGCTCGGCGATGGAAAAGGCGGCGGACCTCGCGCGCGCGGCGCGGCCGCGCCTGGCCGTCAACAGCGCCCGGCCGGGATTCGCTTCGCCTGAAGTGCTCAAGGCTTACCGCGACGCGGGAGCCGAGGTGCTCGAAACATGCCGCTCCGGCGCCGTCATCGTGGAATGGCACTAAGCCCTATCTCGCAATTCTAAATCCACTCGTGTCGTGGGAGATGTTTTCACGCAAGACACCGCCTTCGGGCAGCCGTTTTTGACGCGGCCCTACCGGCGGTCGCGTTCTTCTGCCTATGCGCTTCGCGCGACGGCGGACCCGCCGGAGCACCAATGGTGCGAAGGCGGGCCGAAGACGTTCGGCATGGAGACATTTCCCCAACCCATGCCTCACTCGAGTTCGGTGACGGTCGCGGTGGAGCGGATAGGGACGGCGATACCTCTTGGGTGGGCGGGGGAAGCTCTGTTGTTTTTTATCCGCGCGCGGGATTCATAAGGAAGTACGCGCCCCATGGCGGGAGCGTTTTCGCGGGCGTGCCCGCCTCCACTTTGTGCCGGCGGGTCCGCCGGAGCGGTAAATCCGCGTAGGCGGATGCCGCAGGCTGAGGTGCGTACCTCCATCGAAGGGATAACCCACCATCAGTTCCACCTCAGCCGTCGCGGCACTCGAGCGACCTGCCTGCCGCGACACATTCGAACCCCGGACGAACGCGGCGCAGGCAGGGCCGGACCTTGGGGAATGGTTCGTCCGGCAAGCGTCCCGCGAAAACGCGAACCGCCAAAAGGGGCGTATTTTTTTCGGAATGTCTTCCGAAAAAGGCGATCCACCCCCAGCAAATGATTTTTTACGCGTTCTTTCTCTTCTTGATGTATTTTTCCGTGGCGTAGCTGACGCCGCGCTTGTGGTATTCGCGGCAGGCCTGCCGCTTGAAATCCAACGCCTTTTCCCATTCGTCGATGGGGTAGAAATCCCGTTCGGCGACGACGCGGATCTCGCGCACGAGGCGTTCCTCAAGGCCGAGCTTCTGGGCGATCTCGGCGTCTGAGAGCGGCCGGCGGCGCTCCCCTTTCTTGAGGTGCTCCTGGATGTTGATCTGGAACGAATCCGAGAGGCGCAGGACCTCATCCTTGTACTTCCGGTAGGTGGCGGGATCCAGAAAATAAAAACTCATGGGGGGCCTCTCATTTCTTGGCGCGGTGCTCCTTGCCGACGGGGCAGACCCGCATGCATTCGAAGCACTGAGCCTGGCTCTGGGCAGCATAAGTGATCGACCACAGGGTGCGCGTGAAGAAACTGCTGTAGAGCATCATCTTGCGTCTTTCGGGGTCGGATTCGTTCAGCGTCTCCTCCAGGACTTTTTGGAATCCGGGGACCCAGTGGGTGTGGACCCTCGTGGCACAGCGCACGCGGTTAAAACTCCGCTCGACGAATTTCCCTTCCTCGATTTTCCCGCCGAGGCATCCCCCCTGGTTAATGGGGCAGATGTCGAGGCAGGGGGTTGTCCCTCGTTCACCCCACATGTCGAGGCATTCCGGGGCAGGACACGCGGGGGCGGCCGGCGCGTCGCCGGGGAGAGGCAATGTCGTGATCACCGCCGCGTAGTACATGAAACCGTATTTCTCGTGGAGGACCGGCCCCGCGAGGCTCCGGGAGCCGCACCCCGCTAGGACGGCGGCATAGGAGATGCTCAAAAAAGGCTGGTTGGCCTTGTTCACGCCGGGCGGGACGAAGAGCGCGTAATAGCCGCAGCGTTCCTCGATCTGCTTAGCGAGTTTGAGCGCCAGTGCGTTGATCCGCTCGCTTGTCCCCATGCTTTCCATATGCTCGTGTACCGGGCTTATCCAATCCCCCGCGCGGGGCTGCGCGCCGCCGACCACGACGACGCTTTTGGCGTTGGGGAGGAGATCGGCGGGCCGGAATCCCTCGGGCGCCTCGTCGAACGCCTCGGCCGGCGCGACGCCGGCGCACAGGGCGCCGTTTTTGAGGGCGTAGGCTTTCAGGCTTTCCTGGATCGCCTGCAAATTGGGTGGTGCGTCCGCGTTCATTTGAGGATTTTTTCCTTGCGGCCGATCGGGCAGACGCGCATGCACTCGAAGCACTGCGCCACGCTTTCCTTATAGAAACTCAAGGCCGAGACATTGTTGAAGAAGAAGTCGGAGTAGATCATCGTTTTGCGCGCTTGGCCGTCCGGCTCGCTCACGATCTCCGCCAGCGACTTCTGGAAGCTCCCCACGCCGAAATTCATCGCGCGGCTGTGGCAGCGCTCACGGTTGTAGTAGGACTCGCTGATGTTTCCTTCTCGGTCGAGCTTCCCGTCCAGGCAGCCGCCCTCGTCGGCAGGGCAGGACGCGATGCAGGGGGTTTTTCCCGAGGCCTCATACACCTTCACGCACATGGGCGCGGGGCAGACGTTCTTTTCGAGGCGCTGGTCTGGGACGAGCTCCAGGGTGGTGATCACGCTCGCGTAGTAGAGGAGGCCGTATTGGGGGTGGAGGATGATGTTGGCCGCCAGGGAGCGCGTCCCCAGCCCCGCCAGGACCGCCGAGAGCATCATGCTCATCGGCGGATGGTGGCCGGCCGTCGGGAGCGAGGGGGCCTGGATCGCTTGATGTCCGAATTCGCGCTCGATAAAGTCCGCCATGATGTGCACCGCGACGTTCTCGCGGAAGTCGTAACCGGTGATTTCCATCACGCGGTGGTCGGGGCTCCGCCAGGCGCCGGCCGTCGGCCCCTTGTTCCCAGCGACGATGACGGTCTTGGCGCCGGGCAGGATGTCCTGCGGGCGGTGTCCCTCCGGCACGAACTCGTTGAAGGCGTCCACCGGCGCGCACCCCACCACGAGGGCGCCTCCTTCCGTCAGGCCCACCTGCTTCACCCGACGCGTCGCCGCAAGACGTTCGGTCTCGTTCATGGCAACAGCCGAACTTTAGTCCAACAGTCCTGAGTCTGCCAGTCCAACAGTGAAAGGCGAAGCGGCCTTTCCCGCGCGGTCAGGGTTTCTCAAGCCGTTCTCGGATCCACGTTCCGGCGTCGGTGTACATCGTGCGGGTCGGCCAGTGGCCGACCTCGCTGTAGCGGCGCAGTTCGGCGCGCGCCCCCCCTTCGATGAGGAGAGCCAGCGCCTCTTCGCTGGCAGAGAGGGGAATGAGATCGTCCTTCTCGCCGTGCAGGAGGAGCGCCGCGCGGCCGCGCGCGCCGGCCAGGTCCCGGCGCGCCAGCGTCGGATTCATCCGCCCTCCCAACGACACCGCCCCCGCGAAAAGGTCCGGCCGTCGTAGTAGCGCATGGAGCGCCAGATACCCCCCTTGGGAATGTCCTAAGAGGAACGTCCGGCGGGGATCGCGCCGAAGATCTGCAGGGAGCGTTTCCACCATGCGTTCGAGGGCCGAAAGCGACGCCTCGCGCCCGGCGGGGTCGGATTTTTCAGGGGTTGAAATCGCCCAGGCATACTGGACCTGGTCTTTCTCTGAGAGGATCCGGAACGGCCCCTGCGGAAAAAGGAAGGCGAACCCGGCTAGATCGAGCCATGGCACGATCCGCATGAAGCGGTCC
>SBBH01000201.1 GCA_005239795.1 Planctomycetales bacterium | reverse complement strand
TTAGCGCAACGCTACTTTTTAGGGGTCAACGCCACCCCCGCATAGGAAACATACGAACCTATCTCGTCCACGGGGCTTTGCGCGTAATCGATCATCGTCCCGACCGAAGGCCCCAGGAGCTTCAAAAGAGCGTAGATCACCGGAAAGCCGCAGATGCGGTGCTGCTCCTGGATGCGGCTGATCTGCTTCAGGAATTCCTCCGGATCCCCGTTCAAGACGGGTTCCAACACGTCGCTGTCAGTCTTGGCGGCTTCCGCCAGGGCCGACGGGCTCACGGCGCGCTCATCCCCAAAACGGGGGCCCAGATGCGAGAGATCGGCGCTGGCGATCCAAACCGTCCTTTTCCCGCTGTCCATGACCACCCCCTTAAGAACCTCCAGGAAATTCAGGATGATGCGCCGCGGGTCGGCCGCCTGGGCGTCGCCCGCGCCGAAACCGCACAGGACCGGAAGGATTTTCATGGGCCGGCGTTTTTTTTCCGAGAGGTGGCGAAGGAAAACCGCCTGCATTTCGATCGTGTACTCGTTGCGGTGCGCATAGTCTTCGTCAAGCACCTCGGGGATCTCGCCGGCGATCTGATTCACCAGATCCTGATCCACGCAAACATCTCCCAGCGGCGTCTCGAAATCCTTCGCGGTCAGGGCGAAGCCGTTCGCCAGCCCCGCATGGCGTGTTCCCAGGACGACCGCCAGGTCGATCTCCCTGACGCCGGCCAGCCACCGGTACGCCCCGCCGTAGACCGCCCCGCCCAACGCCAAGGGGATGTGCGGAACGACAAGCCCCGCGGCCTCGCCGGCGTTCCCCGGCGCCGCCGCCCCCTCCTGAAGACATTTCTCCACCTGTGCCGAAAGAGACGCCTCATCCCGCTCGTAACGCCTTCCGGCATGTGCCGCGGCGCGCCGGGGGGCCATCCGGTATTCGCGCGCCAGATGATCCCGGTGTCCCTCGAAGCGCGACGTCTCGAGAAGAAGCGCCTCGTCCAGCTGGGCGACGAGCTTTTCCAGATTGCTCTGGAACAGGAACTCCCCCGTGGCGTCGGCGTACGCTTTCTGGACATCGCGCACGGTGTGCTTGCCGTCGAAATACTGCAGGAGATAGGCAAAGGCGGGGGGCACGGCATAAGGCTCTTCCACCCAGCCAGCCGGATCGCGCAGGGCGATCCATCGCTCGCCGCGCTTCTGGAGGGGGATTGGCTCAAGCGCCCTCAGCTTCGGCAATAAGGGCCCCGGATCGGAATCCTTGAGAATCCCCTGGGAACGGCGGCGTTTCATCGAGGAACGCTCTCTTTTCCGGCCACAGCTTCCCCCGGGGTCGAGGCCAAACGGTAAAGGCGCACTGGCAGGAGCTTCACCCCCCACCGGCGGGCCTCATGGGGGTAGGTCATCCGAAGATCCAGGTGATAAACGCCGGCCTCCTTCCAGGCGCGGCGCATCGCCGAACCGGTGTCGTCCACTTCCCGCAGGCCCACCTCGGGAATCCAAACGACGGTGCGATAAGGGATCGCCACAGGGTCAGCCGCCACGCCGTCCAAATGCCAGGCGTTGTCGCCGAGCGACGTCTTGCCGTCGGCGGTCCCAGGACAGGAGAGCTCGGAGGGCTCATAGGCTGTCACCTTCGCGATGATATCTTTCCAGTAAACGTATCCGGGAGGAAGCGCGATATTTTCCGCGTCGCGTTTCATCTGGTCGACAAGCCGGTTGATCACGGACGGGTCGAAGATGGGGATCACGGTCTCGGCGTAATCGGTGGAATCCCGTGCGGATTTCCCCAAGATGCCGCCCGGACGCGCTAGAAAAAGCGTCACCAGCGCCCAGACCGACAGGACTCCCGCGCGGGCGAGCGGCGTCTGGACATTCATTTCACGGCATGCCTTTCCTCGGTTGCAGCCGCGCGCGTTTGGACCGTCCTCAACTCGCACGGAACGTCCAGGTCTAGAAGACGGCAAACGCCCTCTTCCAGAAGAAACCGACCGAGATCCGTCCACCGGCCGCTTTCCCCGTCGCGGCCGACCCACTTGTAGGTGCGCCCCGATTCCTCGACGAAACCCACCTGGACGTCCTGCGGCGTATAGACTTCCACCCAATAGACAACGCCGGCGCTGGTGCGCCGCTTGTACCGCTTGAGATACCCTTTCGACTCCTCGCCCCCTGATCTCTTCGTCACGAACACCTCGCGGATCTCGACGAACTGGATCGGGCCCTCGTGTGAGGCGGCTTTCGGCGCGCCGCACCCGGCGAGCCCTGCCGCCAGGGAGAATGCCGCCGCCAGAAGAGCCGCCTCCAGCCTCAGCACGTCTCCATGATACCGGCAGAACTATTTCTGCAGGGGAAGGAAGTTCGACTCAATGAAGCTTGTGTCGACGTTCCCCCGGATGAACCGGGTGTGCCCAAAAATCTCGAGATAGAAGGGAATCGTGGTCTTGATCCCCTCGATCATATATTCCTCGAGGGCACGGCGCATGGTGACAACCGCCTGGCGGCGCGTTGGGCGGTGGACGATCAGCTTGGCAATCAAGGAGTCGTAATACGGCGAGACCAGGTAGCCGGCATGCACATGCGTGTCGACACGGATGTTGTTTCCGCCCGGCTGGAAATACGTCTCGATCCTGCCAGGAGAGGGAACAAACCCCCTTTCGGGATCCTCAGCATTGATGCGGCACTCGATCGCGGCCCCCCGGATCTGGATCTCCTCCTGACGGTGACGGAGCTTCTCCTTGGCGGCGATCCGGATCTGTTCTTTGACAATGTCGACGCCTGTCACCATCTCGGTCACGGGGTGCTCGACCTGGACCCTGGCGTTCACCTCCAGGAAATAGAAGCGCCCACTGGGCTCGACCAGAAATTCGGCCGTGCCGGCGTTGGTGTAGCCGGCCGCTCCCGCAAGCGCCAGCGCCGCTTCTCCGAGCTGCTGACGCATCTCCTCGGCCAGGTTCGGGGAGGGGGCCTCCTCGACCAGCTTTTGATGACGCCGCTGGAGGCTGCAATCGCGCTCCCCCAGATGCACTCGGTTTCCGAATTCGTCCACGAGGAACTGGATCTCGATATGGCGGGCGCCCGCGACGTGGCGCTCGATATAAACCGTGGGATCGCCGAAGGTGGCTTGCGCCTCCGTGCGCGCGGCGATGAGGCCGTTGGCCAAGCTCACGTCATTGTGCGCCACGCGCATGCCCCGGCCGCCGCCGCCGCTGGCGGCCTTGATCATCACCGGGTAGCCGATCTTGCGGGCGATTTCGACGGCGTTGGCGTCCTCGGCGACGGGGCCGTCGCTCCCCGGGATCACGGGGACGCCGCACGAAATCGCCAGCTGCCGGGCCTTCACCTTGTTTCCAAGGGCGTCCATCGCCTCGGGGCGCGGGCCGATGAAGGCGACGCCATTGTCGCGGCAGATCGATGCAAAATGGCTGCTCTCGGCCAGGAAGCCGTAGCCGGGATGGATCGCCTCCACGTCGGCGATCTCAGCGGCACTCAAGATGCGAGGGATGTTGAGGTAGCTGTCCTTGGCCAGCGCCGGCCCGATGCAGATCGCCTCGTCGGCCATCCGGAGATACATCGCCCCCCGATCGGCCTCGGAGAAGACCGCGACCGTCTCGACCCCCATCTCGCGGCAGGCGCGGATGATGCGCAGCGCGATCTCGCCGCGGTTGGCGATCAGTATGCGGGTGAACATCTCATGGACGCAGGCGGATCAACACCTGGCCGTATTCGACGGCGGCGCCGTTCTCGACGAGGATCTCCTCCACGACGCCCTCGAACTCCGACTTGATCTCGTTCATCACCTTCATCGCTTCGACGATGCAGACGGTGGCCCCTTTCTGGACGCGGGTCCCCTCCTCGCAGAACGGGGGGTCGCCCGGCTTGGGAGATCTGTAGAACGTCCCCACGATCGGAGCCGTGATCTCGAGAAGTGCCGGCTTTTCCTTCTCGGCGGGCTTGGCGGGGGGGGCCGCGGCCCCCTCGGCGGGAGCGGCGGACGCGCTCACCGTCCGGGCGGCGCGGGGAGCAGGCTCGTCCAGGAGCGGCCCCCCCTTGCGCAAGCGCACCTTCTCCCCCTCTTCCTCGAGCTCCATCTCGACAAGATCGTATTTGCGCATCAAGGTGAGCAGGGTTTTGAGTTTTCTGAGGTCCATGCTACCTCGCGTAGTCCACAGCCTTGGTCTCACGGATGACAACGATCTCGACGCCGGGCCCGGCGACGTTTTTCTCGATCTCTCCGGCGATCTGCTGACAGACAGACTGCATCTGGTCGTCCTTGATCTGGCTCGGGTTCACGACCACGCGGAACTCGCGCCCTGCATGCACGGCATAGTAGCCTGAGAGCCCTGGGATGGCCGCGCCGATCGCCATCAGCTGGTCCACCCGCTCCAGGAACCGCTCCGTGGTTTCGCGTCGGGCGCCGGGACGGCCTCCCGAGATGGCGTCGGCCACCTGGGCGACGATCGGATAGAGGGACTTGCGCTCGACGTCCTCGTGGTGGCCGGCGATGGCGTTCACCACGATCTCGTCCTCGCCATATTGGGCGGCGAAATCCCCCCCGATCACGGCGTGCCCCGCATCCTTCTCGGCGTCCAGGGCCTTCCCCAAATCGTGCATGAACGATCCTCGCTTGCCGATCTTGGGATTCAAGCCCATCTCGCTCGAAAGCATCGACCCGATGAACCCCACCTCGTAGGAATGGGAGAGGACGTTCTGCGCATGGCTGGTGCGGTACTTGAGGCGCCCCAGGGTCTTCACGATTTCGGGATGGACCCCCCCGATCCGGAGCCGCCCGAGGACCCAGTTGATCGTTTTGCGCATCTCGGCATCGGCTTCCTGTTCGGCCTGCACCTTCAAGGCAGGAAGCCGCTCCACCTGGGGGTTCCTGTCGGCGGCAAATTTCCGCAGGGTGCGCCGCGCCAGCTCCCGCTTGACGCCGTTGGGGCAGGAGAGCACCACCACCCCCTCGGCCTCGCGCCACTCCAGATGCACGCCGGTCGCCTGCTCGAAGGCGTCGAAAAAAGGAGACCCGGCGACCAGGAATTTCGCCGCCGCGCCCAATTCGTCGACCGTGAAGTTCGAGTGGGGATGGTCCTCGGTGTAGTCGGGGCGGATCCGCTGGATCACGATCTCGACCAAGCGCTGCGCCTCCTCCTCGGCGCGTTCGGAAAGCTCCGCCAAGCGCTTCTGCCAGCGCCGCTCCGTTTCGAGGTGCACTTCGCTGGCGAGGCGTTCTTTGTACTGGCCGACCGCCTCGGAGTAGGTCCAGCCGCTCTTCGCCAAAAGCGCTTTCTGCGTCTGGGCGCGGACGTCGGAGCACAAGGCCTTGAGAGCGCTCAAGTCCCGCTGGAACCGATGGACCTCGGCTTGCGCTTCCCCCTGGGCCCTCTCGCGCCCGGCAAGAAATTCCTCCGTCGCGGCGATCTCCTCTTCCCGCCGGCCCAGACGCCCTTCCTCCTCGGCCAGGCGCTCGCGCCACAGGCGCCATTCCTGCTCCTGGGCCCGCCGGCGCTCCGCCAGAATAGCCTCAGCCTTGATTTTTTCGGACGCCAACGCCTGTTTAAGCCGCTCGTGCTGGCCCGCGAGCTCCCCCTGCAGGCGGGCCCCGGCCTCATTCCCCTGGGCCCAGGCGCGCCAGAAAGCCAGCGCGATCCCGGCCATGACCCCCACAACAATCCCGATTGGAACGATCATCGGTTTACCAACCTCTAGACAGGAGCCGATCGAAGCGATTTGGCTTCACAAGAGCGCACGAAGCGGACCATTTCAAGCGCAATCTCGACATGATTGAAGACCGGGATGATATAGAAACCGCTCGCGCGGGAAAACAGCTCTTCCACAAGGCCCCGGGCGAGCGCAAGTCCGCGCGCGCGCCCCGCCGGACCTGAGAGCCCATGCATCTGACGGCGCACGTCATCGGGGATGCTGATCCCGGGGACCTCGTTGTGGAGGTATTCGGCATTCTTCTCACTCACGAGCGGCATGACACCGAGGAAGACCGGCACACCGACATCCGCGGTCTTGTCATACAGTTCGACAGCCTTCTCCACACTGTAGACCGGCTGGCTCAGAGCATATTGGGCCCCCAGGCGCACCTTGCGCCGCAGGCGGTTCACCTGGGGCTCGATCTTCTTGCCGTGTGGATCGAAGGCGACACCGATGGAAAATCCCGTGGGCTTTCCGATCGGGTTTCCGATGGCGTTGGTCCCCTCATTCAACTTCCGGATGAGATCCACGAGGCCGAATGACTGCGTGTCGTAGACCGACGTCGCCCCCGGCTGAGGCCCGATCTTGGCCGGGTCTCCGGTAAGCGCCAGAAGGTGCCGGATCCCGAGCGCCCAGGCGCCCATGAGGGCCGATTGCAACCCGATCAGGTTGCGGTCGCGACAGGTGATATGCACCAGCGTCTCGACCCCCGTTTCCTGCTGAAGGATGTGGGCCATCGCGATGTTCGAGAGCCTCGGCGTCCCCATCGTGTTCTCGGCCAGATTAAAGACGTCGACCCCCCCTTCCTTAGCCAGGGCCTTCGCCGTCTTCATGAGGCCAGAGGTGTCCATCCCCTTGGGAGGATCGAGCTCCACCGTGATGAACTTCCGGCGTGGAAGATCGGCCAGGAACTTCGGGAGCGGCGCCCGCCCCCCCCCGCCGGAAGGCGCCGCCACCGAGACCGCGGCCGGTGAAAGCCGGCGCGGCCGCACGGCGCGATCGGCCCCCAGGCGCTTCACGATCGCGCGGATGTCGGCCGGTGTCGTGCCGCAACACCCCCCCACGAGCGCGACGCCTGCGTCGACCATCCGGCGAGCGTACTCGGCCATGTACTCCGACGTCGAGGCGTAGATATAGCGGCCGTTCACGAACGTCGGGGCGCCGGCGTTCGGGGAGGCGGAAAGCCGCGAGGAGACGGCGAGCGCCATCCGCTCGATCACCTCGAGCGTCCGGATCGGGCCCGAGATACAATTGGCGCCGATGACGTCGGCCCCGGCTGAGGCGAGCTCCTTGGCCGCCGTGATGTCGACGATTCCCGCGGCCGTACGCCCTCCCTCGATGAACGCCAGCTGGCAGATGACGGGGAGTTTTCCGCCCGTCTCCTCGCGAGCCACGGTCAAACCTTCCAACAGATGCGTCAGACTCGAAAATGTCTCGAAGATCAAAAGGTCGACGCCCCCGTCGACCAGCGCCTTGACCTGCTCCCGAAAGATGTCGCGGATCTGATCGACCGTGAACTCCTCCTCACCCCAACGCCCTTCGAAGGGACCGATCGAGCCGGCCACGTAGACGCGGCCGCCGGCCTGCCGGCGCGCCAGCTCCGAGCCCGCCAGGTTGATCTCCCGCGCGCGCGTCTCCAGGCCGAACTGCGCGAGCCTCACACGGTTGGCGCCGAAGGTATTCGTCTCGATGAGATCCGCCCCCGCCTCGATGTAGCTCTTGTGAACCGCGGCCACCATGTCCGGATCGGTGAGGTTCAGCGCGTCGAAGCAGGCCGCCAGATCGATCCCGCGGGCGTACAGCTCCGTCCCCATCGCCCCGTCACCGACCAAGACCTCGCGGTCGAGCCGCTCCAGAAAAGGTTCCGGCATTGGTAGACTATTGTACCGGGAGCGGCCTTGCAGCCAACCAAGCCGTTTACCCCGCCGCCTGCTTCGCCTGGCAGCAAGGGCAGATCTTGCGCAGATGTCCGTAGGCATAGAGGCCCGAGCTGTGGCCGTCGCTAAAGGAGAAGCGCAGGGCGTACTGGCCGATCGTCTCGATCCCGTCCACTGTGATCGACGCGGGGATCGCTGCCGGATCGAGCCGTTTTGTTCCAGTCCACTCGTCGACGCAACTGGCGCAAGGGCAGTTTAAGCGCAGGTAGCGCGCGGCATATTCGCTCGCGTGCGTGTCGGGCCAGACGATCCGGACGAGCGCCGGGTCCTTCCGTTCCACCGACGTGGGCGCCTCCACGGACGCGCCGCCGGCGGTTCGGATGCTGACCTCGGCGGCGACCCCTCCGGCGATCTGCCGATAAGCTTCTGCCGCCTTTGTGGACGGCTCCGCCAGGACGATCGGACTTCCCTGGTCGGCATGCCGGCGGATCCGCGAGTCGATCGGGATCTCTCCCAGGAACGGGACCTTGAGACTTGCGCTCGCCGCACGTGCGCCGCCATATCCGAAGATGTCGTCGCGCTCGCCGCAGTGGGTGCAAGTCCAATGGCTCATGTTCTCGACGATCCCGAGGATCGCGACTTTTGTCGTCTGGAACATCCGGAGCGTCTTCATCGAGATCGTGAGCCCCACGTCCTGGGGCGTTGAGACGATGAGAGCGCCGGCCAAGGGGACCGACTGCGCCAGGGTCAGATGGACATCCCCGGTCCCCGGCGGAAGATCGACCAGAAGATAGTCGAGTTCCCCCCAATCGACGCCGAAGAGCGTCTTCTGGAGGGCGCCGTGCGCCATGGGGCCTCGCCAAATGAGGGGCTGGTCGCCCGGCACCAGAAGTCCCATCGACATGAACCGGACGCCGTGCGCCACATGCGGCACCATCCGGTCGCCCCGCATCTCGGGTTGGCTGCGCTTCCCCAGCATGATCGGGACCGAAGGACCGTAGATGTCGGCGTCCAAGAGCCCGACGCGCGCGCCGGTCTGGGCCAGGGCGCAGGCAAGGTTCACCGCCACGGTCGACTTCCCGACCCCTCCCTTGCCGCTTCCGATCGCGACGACGTTCCGGACCCCCGCGAGAGCTGTCTTATCCAGTCCCGCGGTGGGGCGAACCTCGGCCGTCATCGTCACCTTCACCTCGCTCACCCCGGGAAGCCTGCGGACGGCTTCCTGGGCCTCCCCCTTCATCTTTTCTTTAACGGGGCAGGCCGGCGTCGTGAGGTTGACGTCGAAAGCGACGCGGCCGCCGTCGATCTTGAGATTCCTGACGAACCCCAATGCCACGATGTCGCGGTGCAGATCGGGATCCTGGACCGACCGGAGCGCCGCCAGGACGTCGTCGGGGCCTATCACGAAATCCCCGTCTTCTGGGGCGTGCCTGTCCTCTTGAAGAGAGCCTGCGCCTCGCGCAAGGCCTCTGCCAAGGCATCCACTTCCTCGCGCGTGTTGTAGAGATAAAAACTCGCACGGGCGGTCGCGACACACCCCAGCCGGCGCATCAGCGGCTGGGCGCAATGGTGGCCAGCGCGGATTGCGATCCCGGCATGGTCCAGGACCGTCCCCAGGTCGTGCGGGTGGATCCCGTCCAGATTGAAGGAGACGGTCCCGCCGCGCGCGGCGGCGTCCCGGGGCCCGTAGATCGTCAACCCCCGGAAATGCGACAGCGTATCGAGGACATAGCGGGTGATCTCGATCTCGTGCGCGCGGACCTCCGGCATCCCGACGCCGTTCAAGTAGTCGATCGCCGTGCCAAAGGCGATCGTGTCAGCGATGTTGGGGGTCCCCGCCTCGTATTTATAGGGGAGAACATTCCAGGACGAGGTGTCGCGCTTCACCTCGCGGATCATGTCCCCCCCGGCAAGGAACGGCCTCATGGTCCGCAGGACCTCGTCTTTGCCATAGAGGACGCCGATCCCGGTCGGCCCCAGCATCTTGTGGGCCGAGAAGGCGTAGAAATCGCAGTCCAGGCCCTGCACGTCGACTGGCATGTGCGGCGCCGCCTGGGCGCCGTCCACGAGGATTTTTGCATCGACCTTGTGGGCCAGATCAGCCATCTGCCGCACGGGGTTCACCGTCCCCAAAACATTCGAGGCGTGCGTCACGCACACCAGGCGCGTCCTCGGGGTGATGAGCTTGGCGTACTCGTCGAGCCGAAGCGTCCCGTCGTCGGCGATGTCCACAATTTTTAAGGTCGCCCCCGTGTCCTGCATCACCAACTGCCAGGGCACATAGTTGGAATGGTGCTCCATCACGGTGACGATGATCTCGTCGCCGGGCTTCAAAAATTCTCGGGCCCAGCCGTAGGCGGCGAGGTTCACCGCCTCCGTGGTGTTGCGCGTGAAGATGACGCTCGACTCTTGAGGGGCGTTGATGAAGCGGGCGACCTTCGCGCGCGCGGCGTCGTAGTCGCGCTCCGCCTCCGCTGCCAGCGTATGCACCCCCCGATGGATGTTGGCGTTCGTATTCCGGTAATAATGCGTCAGGGCGTCGATCACGGCGTTCGGCTTCTGTGTGGTGGCGGCGTTATCGAGGTAGACGAGCGGCTTGCCGTTCACCCGCCGAGACAGGATAGGAAAATCGTTCCGGATCCTCGCAACGTCGATCATCAATGCATTCTAGTCTTGTACAGCGCCAAAAAACAGGGGGCGCGGACATGCGCCGCGCCCCCCGATCCAAACGCTGTTCGCGGAAAACTACTTCGCTAGCGTTCCCTTGAACTCGAGCCTGGCGGTCTCGCCTTCCTTCACCGTCACCTCGGCAGACCCCTCCCAATTCTTCTTGCTCGTGATCCGCTCCTGCCACACTTTCACCTTGTAGGCGCCGGGCGGGACGTTCTCGATCTTGAAATTCCCCTGCGCGTCGGTGACCGCGTAATAAGGGGCATCGGTCACGACGAGCCACCCCTTCATCCAGGGGTGGACACTGCACTCGATCGGGATCTTCTCCTCGCGTTCGGCGGTCCACTTCGTCGATTCATTCCCAGCGATCGACTTGTTGAACCCCTTGTTCTTGATCGCCTTGAGATTGACGTTGTGGGCAACCGTGTCGGAATTCTTGAACTCCACCTCGCTCTTCTCCGGCACCACGAGAACGTGCTGGGTGAAGAGACAGTGTTTCTGGTCGAAGACGATTGTCTGCGGCGCCTCGGCGGCGGTCTTGGCCCCCCCTGCCGCAGGTTCCAACATTACGACTGCGTGGGCGATCCCTTTCGTAGTCTTGTCGACGACGAGACTGTCGTCCGGGACGCTGTCCCCGATCCCACATTTCTCCTTGTCCTGCGTGACGGGCCGAGGAGTTCCGGCGGGAGCATCCCCCTTCAACGTGACGACCCCCTCGACCGTTCCACCAGCCCAAGCAAAAGAAGAAACACAAAGTATTGAAATAAATAAGTTTGTGTTCATCTAGATCTCCTCCTTTCGAGTCGCACCCACCACCTGATCCCGGCCGCGCATTCTACGCCCCCCCCTCTCTTCGCGCAAGAGTGATCCGGAGGTTCTTTTCCCTCAAACCGCCCACCGCTCAAGAGGTTCACCAGGGAGACGAAAAAAACCCATTTTTTGCATTTCGACTCCCCTCGGCTAAAATGCACTCGTGAAAATCGGGGCTATTTTCCGCAAGGCTCTCGGGATGGAGACGGCGCGGGATAGGCAAGCCACCATCGATCCCAAAACGGGGCTTCCCGCAACGTCACCGAAGAGCGCCGCGCGACAGGTGTTCCTGGCGCGGGCGCTCCTCGTGGGCGGACTTCTCCTGCCTACGGGGGCGGCCCTCGCCTATTCCTCGGGATGGTGGTCGGACATTTATGAATGGCGAAAATCTTTCCGAGAGAAAATCACGGGACTTGATCCCCATCGCAGCCACAACGAAGTCCTCAAATTCGTGTACGGAGATCCGACATCGATCTTCTATCACGACGCCAAGACGGTTTATCAGCCGGACGGGCGTCTGCCGCTCTTGTCGGAGGCCGCCTTCGCGCACCTCGGCGAAAAACAGAGGACGATTCAGAAGATCCACGACTACTGGCATACGAAATACGACGACCAGATCTACCGCAACGTCTTCAAGGCCCGCCTGCCTGACGTACTGTTCGACGCCTATTGGGACTTCCTCTGGAGCCCGGAGCCGTTTGCGCTTCCCGACGCGTGGGTCCGGGAGATCCCCCCCCAAAAGCTGTGGGAATTCTCCTCGCGCATCGAGGAACGGTGGCAATCTCAGGAGCGCTCGCCGTCCTTATGGAGGATTCTCAAGTTCAACATGGACGATCCCCAGTACTACCAGTACCAATATAACACTACCCCCTCCGGCGAAGCCCCCTACTCGCCCGCCTGGGGAGACTTAAGCGGCGACGACGTCACGAGTTTTTTCCAGGGGATCGGAGAGGTCACCCCAGGACAAGCCCGGACCGCTCCGTCCATGATCGAAACCGACCCTGAGGAGTAAGGCGCCGCGGGAATCCTACGGAGGACGCCTACTTTTTCTTCTTTCCCGCCTTCTCGACCTTCTCAACCTTTTCGGGCTTTTCGGGATCGACAGGTTCCAGATAGAGGATCCGCTGGCAGGAGCGGCATTGCACGATGTCTCCCGCTCCCATGAGAAGGTTGATGGTCTGAGGCGTCAGGTACATGGAGCATCCCCCGCAGGAGGTCCCTGAGACCCGGGCGACGGCAACGCCGTCCCGGCTGCCGGCGATCCGGCGGTAGAGCGCTATCGCCTCCGCATCGGCCTGATTCGAGAGCTTCTCACAGTCGGCGCGCAGAGCGTCGATCGAGGTCTCGATCCGCGCAAACGCCTCCCCCTCTCGGGCGGCATGCTCCTCCAGCTTCGCCTTGGCGGCGCCGACGAGCGCTTCTTTCTCGCGCACGCGCGCGGCGATTCCGTCGATCGCCGTAAGATCCGCCAATCCCGATTCCTCCATCCGGTCGATATCCGCCGACAGGACCTTGATCTCCGTTTGCAGCGCCGCGTACTCCTTATTGGTCTTGATGGTCATGAGCTGGGTCTTGAGACGCCCCCGCTTCTCCTCCAGCGCCGCGAGCTCTATCTCGCGCGCCTTCTCCTTCTTCTGGAATTCGGCCGCCTCCATGCGCAAAGCGGAAAGCCCCGCCTCTTCGGCGGCCAGCGCCTTCTGGAGCCCGCGGCCCTGGGAAAGGATTTCCTCTTTTTCGGCGAGCAGCTCACGCACCTGATCGTCCAACCCTTGCATCTGTCGTAGAACGATCAGGGAGGGATTCATGCGTCCTTTCCTCCGGCCCAATCGCGCACCCGGTCGGCTGCTGTTTCAACCGTCTGGCGGGCCGTCTCCCGCTCGGCCGCCGTGAAGCGCGAGAGGACAAAATCGCTGGCGTCGCGCCCCTCAGGCAACGGCCCTACGCCGAAACGCAAGCGCGGCACATCCTCGGTCGCGAATTCCGTGAGGATCGAATCGAGCCCCTTCTGGCCGCCGCTTGAGCCCCTCCGGCGGAACCGCAATGTCCCCAGGGGAATGTGGAAATCGTCGCAAACCACGAGGACCGCCTCCGCAGTGATCTTGTAAAATGAAACCGCCTGGTGCACCGCGCGCCCGGACAGGTTCATGTAGGTCTGGGGCTTCATGATGGCGACGGTCCTCCCTCCTACTCGGCCGCTCGCCCAGGCGGACTCGAAACGCGTGGCCCCCCATTCCAAATGCTGGATCTCGGCGAATCGATCGACGACCGCAAAGCCAACGTTGTGCCGTGTTCCGCGGTATTCGGTGCCCGGATTCCCCAGCCCGACCACGATTTTCATCCCTGGCTCTATTTTTTCTCCGCTTTCTTCTCTCCCAAAGGCTCCTTCTCTTTTCCGCCGCCCTCCTCCTCCTTGCCGCCCTTCTTGTCCTTTTCCTTGGCGCGCTCCTCCCGCTCCTTCTGACCGATGACCTCCGGCTGCATCGCCACCTCGGCGGCAGGCGCGGCCTCCTCGACGACCTGCTTGGGCGGATGGACGGTGGCGATCGCGCGCTCCTTCTCGACCAAGAGCTTCACCCCCTCGGGGAGCGGCAGCGACTCGGCGTGCAGGGTCTTGCCGATCTCCAAATGCTCGATCTTGACCGTGATCTGCTCGGGGATCCTCGTGGGAAGGCATTCGATCTCGACCTCGTGGACCTGCTGGTCGAGGACGCCGCCTCCCGTCGCGACGCCGACCGGAATCCCCTTCAGGATGACGGGGACCTTGACATGGACCGCCGTGTCGAGCGCGATCCTAGTGAAATCGATGTGCAAAATTTCCCCGCGGACGGGATGCGTCTGCACTTCCTGGAGCAGAGCCGCTTCCTCTTTTCCTCCGATGGACAGTGTCACCGCGCGGGTGTGGGATTTGAGAATCTCCTTCATATCCTTGGCCGCCAGGGTGAGCGACACCACCTCTTCCCCCCGGCCGTAAAGGACCGCGGGAATCTGCCCCTCCCCACGCAGTTTATGCATGGACCGCGACCCGCGGGTCGATCGCGGTTGGGCTTTCAACTTGGGCGTCTGCATACGTCTCTCCTCCACTCCTCTCTTCTACCCGCTATGTGAACAAGGCGCTGACCGACAGGTTCAGATGGATCCGCCGGATCGCCTCGCCCAGAAGCGGCGCGATCGAGAGCACCTCGACGGGGACGGCAAAACGCTCCGGCAGCTCGACCGGGATCGTGTTCGTGACAACGAGCTTCTTGACGGGAGCCTCCGCCAAGCGCTTCCAGGCGGGGCCGCACATCACGGGGTGCGTCGCGGCGATATAGATGCTCTTGGCGCCATGCTTCTTGACGGCTCCGGCGGCGTCGCAGATCGTCCCGGCCGTCGAGATCAGGTCGTCGATGATGAGGACGTTTTTCCCCTCGACCTGGCCGATGAGGTTCATGACCTCCGTCTCGGCGGGGCCCGCGCGGCGCTTGTCGACGATCGCGAGCTCGCCGTTCAAGCGCTTCGCATAGGCGCGGGCCATCTTGATCCCCCCCACGTCGCTCGAGACCACGACAAGGTCGGGGATCGACATCTTCCGGAAGTGGTCGCCGATCAAGGGGCTGGCGAAAAGGTGGTCGACGGGAATGTCGAAAAACCCCTGGATCTGTGTGGCATGCAGATCAACCGTCAGGACCCGGTCGATCCCTGTCTGGGCGATGAGGTTGGCGACCATCTTGGCACTGATGGGGACCCGTCCCTCGTCCTTGCGGTCCTTGCGGGCGTAGCCGAAGTACGGGATCACCGCAGTGATCCGGTCAGCGGAGGCCCGCTTCAAGCAGTCGATCATCAGCAGAAGCTCCATCAGGTTGTCGTTGACGGGCGGACAGGTCGGCTGGACGACGTAGACATCCACGCCGCGGACGTCGTTCTCGATCTTGAGGTCGATCTCGCCGTCGGGGAAGCGGCCCACCGTCGCCTTGCCGGAAGCGATCCGCAGATAGCTGCAGATTTCGGCCGCCAGTTGGGGATGGGCGTTGCCGCTGAAGATTAGGAGATCCGGCTTGTCGATGCCCATGGCGAGAGCCGGGAAAAGTAACAGAGACCCGTCAAAAACGCAATTTCAAAGTCGCCGACGGGAAGGCGGCTTTTTTCTGACAAGCGGCTTCGCGGGGACCCCCGCCACAACCGCCCCCGCGGGGACGTTGCGCCCCCGCGTGACGACCGCGCCGGCTCCGACCAAGGCCTTGGCCCCCACGGCGACCGGCGCCACCAGGATCGCGCCGCTCCCGATGAAAGCGCCCGCGCCGATCCGGGTGGGCCACTTATTCTTGCCGTCATAGTTGGCCAGGATCGTCCCCGCGCCGATGTTGGCGCTGTCCCCCACCAGGCCGTCTCCGAGGTAGGCCAGATGCTTCGCCTTTGTCCGTTTTCCAATGCGGCTCGATTTCACCTCGACGAAATTCCCAATCTCGGCGCCGTCGGCGAGGACCGTCCTACCCCGCAGGCGCGCGAACGGCCCCACCGCGCATCCCCGGCCGATCCGGACCCCTTTCTCGATCACCGTGAACGGATAGACCACCGTGTCAGGACCGATCGCGACGTCGGCGTCGATCCAAACCGAGTCGGGGTCCAGGATCCGAACGCCCCGGGCTTGATGCCAGGCCACGAGGCGTAACCGCAGAATCCGCGCGGCTCGGGCGAACTCCGCCGGCGTGTTGACACCCAGGAACTCCTCGGGGTCGGGGGAATCCCAGATGCGGACCCTCCGCCCGTTTTCCGAAGCGATCCGGACCGCCTCCGTCAGATACAGCTCGCCGCCCACCGCCGAGGGGCGGATGCGAGCGAGATCCCGGAAGATGTCGGGCACGGCGAAGCAATAGACGCCGCTGTTGACGCGCCTCGCGCGCCTTTCCTCGTCCGAAGCTTCGCGATCCTCCACGATCCGGACGATCGGCGCTCTCCCTGTGTCGGCGCCGGCGCCGGACACCACGCGGCCGTAGCCGGCCGGGTCGGCCGCCATAAAGGCGCAGACGCTCAAGGAGGCTTTTTCCCGCCGGTGGCCGGCCAGGAATTCGCGCAGGGTCGCGCCCGTCACGAGCGGCGCATCGGCGCAGGCCACGAGGAGTTCCCCCCGGAAGCCGGCAAGCGCCCCCCGCGCAGCCGCGAGGGCGTCGGCGGTGCCGCGACGGTGCTTCTGAACGGCAAACGTCACGCGATAGGAAGAGAGCGCCTCCCGCACGGCGCCGCTTCCAGCCCCCAGGACGACGACGATCCGGTCCACCCGCGCCTCGCGGAAGGCCCGGATGACATGCCCCACCATCGGGAACCCCGCCATCGGATGGAGGATCTTGGGCAGCTCAGAGCGCATCCGCTCGCCTAGCCCCGCCGCCAGGATCACGCCGGCTAGAGGTCGTCTCACCACAATCTAATGATCCTAACCTTGACTCATCCCGGCAGGAACAACTTGTCGATCTCCCATACATTGAAGAGAAGCTTCTGGAGCTTCGTATAGGTCGGATCCTCACAGGGCGTAAATAGCGGATCCCGGAAAAGCCGAAATATTTCCTCATCGGAAACAAGCCGACGGGCTTGAACGCGACGCCGTTTTTTCCAAAGCGTCTCTGCTTGCGACAGGACAGCGTCGATCGCCCAACTTCGGCTCAGGGCTTCTCCATAAGGCGTCAAAAAAGACATCAAAAGTGGCTTCGCCAAAAACCTCTTAGCCTTTCGGAACAGAGCCCGCGGAGTGCGCACCGGGCGACTGCGTGCTGGGGGAGCCTCGTCTGGAAAGGAAAAATCAGGGACCCAAAGGGGGTAGCTTATCACCCCCCGGCGGTTCGCGAAGAGAAGCGCTGCGCAGAGAATTCGGTACAGGTTCTCGTCGGAAAGGTTCTTGACCAGCGTGAACAGGACGTTTCGCTCGCAATGATAAAACGTTTTCACACTAGAGAAGCGCCCGGAGGTTCCCTGATGGACATGCCTGGAGACGGCCTCCGGAGCATAAAGAATGCGATGCCCGAAGAGGCGCAGGCGCCAGCTGAAATCCACGTCCTCGTAGTAGGCGAAATAGTCCGGATCGAACCCTTCCGCGTCCAAAAACACGTCGCGCCGCACGAGCATCGATGCTCCACAGGCATAGAGGAGCTCATCAGGCCCAGCAGGGCATCTCTCCACAGGCTGGTCGAAGTCCGTATGGAAGCCAGCGCCGTAGAAATTCAACCCTCCCCCAGCAAAATGCACGCGGCGCCCGTCCGCGTTGAGGATCTTCCCCGCATAGGCGCTGGCGGCGCCAGAGCGCGCCCGGGTGTACATCGCCGCCAGCCACCCGGGTTCAAGCGTCATGTCATTGTTGACAAATGCAAGCCATTCACTGCGCGCCTCCGACGCCGCGCGGTTGCATGGGCCGGCAAAGCCTTCATTGCGAGCGTTCGTTAACAAGCGAACTTCCGGAAATTCCCGCGCGAGCCACGCCGCCGTACCGTCGCGGGAGGCGTTGTCCACAACCAACGTCTCAATGGAAAAACCGTTTCTAGCTTGACTGCAGAGGGACGCCAAGAGCTGCGCGAGGTAATTGCGGCCGTTGTGCGTAACGACAATGATGGAAAGGCAAGGATTCATCGATGGGCTTTCAACGATATATGATCTTGTTCCTTTTCTTTGAATGTCTTCAGCGAAAGACTCACCTCAAAATCCATTCGGCCATTTCTTCGAAGTAGCCGGCGGCAAAACTTCTTTTCTCCTCATCACAAAGCATGCGCCTGAGCTCAAATTGGCTTCCGGTTCTGCACAGAAGGAGCACATGGTTTGCGTTGGGAAACACCCGAACGGTGACGTCCTGGTTCCCGCCCTCCTTAAGATAGCGTTCTAGAAGAGGCGCGTTCGTTTCAGGAGGAATAGAGCGATCTTTTTCTCCGTAGATAGCCAGAACAGGACATTGAACTTTTGGAAGGATTGTGCGCGGATCGATTACAGAATCGGGGTGAATTTTGGACTCTGGCCTGGGGTTGCGCAAAGTCCCACTCAACATCTCAAAAAAATATTCTGCCGTTATCCCGGGTTGAATGGATTCCCACCACCATTGAGCTTGACACGCTCGGCAAGCTCTTTTCACTTGAGCATCACTCTGCAGGGGATCCTCGAACAAATCATATAAGCCCCGATACTCCGCAAGAGCTTCTTCAGCCTTTTCGCGAGAATAACCTCTAGCGAGAATCTCATGCACAACACGCTGGAGTTGTTGTTCTCTCACTGTCCCTGAGGGAGCTCCCACGATCACCAAAAATGCAATGTCGCTAGAGCACGCCGCAGCCATGGGACACAGCCATCCTCCCTGGCTGATTCCCCAGAGACCGATCTTGCGCACGTCGATCTCTTTGCGACCCTTAAAAAATTCGACGCCCGCAAGAACATCCTCAACCAGTTCGTGAAATGTCGCGGTTTTCCAGTCCCCGGTGGAACCCCCCACACCGCGCTTGTCGTACGTCAGGACCGCGATACCGCGCTGGGCGAAATAGTCGCTGGGCGCCAAGCCCCACATCTCCCGATCGGCAGGCCCTTCCCCGTGGACCATCACCACAGCCGGATGGGGCCCCGACGCCACAGGAATCCGGAGGGATCCGGAAAGCCTGACACCACCGTTCCGGAAGGAGACCTCTTCGACCCTAAAAAGGGGATGGCCCTGCGTGACCTTCACGGGGAACATTTCCTTTAGTTTTGCGCGAATCCTAAGCACGCGACAGGGCATCGCCGCCAGAGTAGCGGGGCAGGTGCCGTGCCACAATGTGGCGATCGAAAAGCCTACTTGAAAAACCACATTGCCGTGCCCTACTTCGGCATACCTTCAGCGGGCGGCTCGGCCTGTTGCTTCAGTTGTTCGAGGATCTTCCCGAGCTGTATGCCTTGAGGACTTGTCGGATCGGCATCATGGGCTGTCTGCAAGGCCTCGATGGCGCCCGCCGGGTCCCCCTCCTGTTTGAGAAGCATGCTCTTCATATAGAACGCCTGCTGCTTCAAGACCCCCGTCGGCGCGTCGTTCTGGATAAACGCCTCAAGCTTCTGCAGGGCACCGCTGAAATCCCTGGCATTGGCCGCGGCCCCGACCTCGTTTAAGGTCCGGCGCCCCTGGTACTTGGCCTTAAGCCCCGCGGTGTTCGCCGCATCGAGCGCGATGATCTGGTCAACGATCCCTTCATAGCTGGCGCCGACCCCGCTTTTCTCGAGACTCGCCAGCGCCTCATCGAGAAGCTTGGCCTTCTCGACCCCCTGGGCCGATCCGGCCTTTGCGAGCAACGCGTCGCGGACCCCCTTCTTGGCGCGCAGCTCGTCTAAGTGTTTCAGATACCCGGCGGCTCCCCCCGGTTGATAGCCGGTGCGGGCATAGGGGCGCCCCTGGGCGTCCGCCAGGAAGATCGACGGAAACCCCTGGACCCCGAATTGCTCCTTCAGTTTCACGTTCTCGGCTTTCACTTGGGGATCGATCTGCTTCTGACAGGGAAAATCAAGCTCCACCAGGACGAAAAACTTGGGCGCCCCGGTCTTGAACGTCTCTTCGTCGAAAACCTCTTTCTTGAGCTTCTGGCACCAGCTGCACCAGTCGGAGCCGGTGAAATCGATCAAAAGATCCTTCCCCTCCTGGGCGGCCCGCTTCTTCGCGGCTTCGAAATTATCGACCCAATCGGCCTCGGCGGCCCGCGCCGCTCCCGTCGGGCAGGCGCACCAGGAGCGGCACGTGCAGCACCGG
>SBBH01000173.1 GCA_005239795.1 Planctomycetales bacterium | reverse complement strand
CCCCTCCTTCCCGGCCCAGCCTACCAATTCCCTGGACCAGTTTGAGGGGGCAAGGTCATTGCGGAGGATACCAAGGCGCGTTGGCAACCCGTTCGTTTTCGCTGGCCCAAAAGGAGAACCCCCCATAAACTTCCGCAAGCGTTGGGAGGCGGCTCTCCAGGCGTCGGGTGTGAAAGATTTCCACTTCCACGACCTGCGGCATACGTTCGCCAGCTACATGGTGATGAGCGGGGCGGGGATCGAAACGGTGATGAAGCTCATGGGTCACAAGACGATTCAAATGACGCTCCGGTACGCCCATCTTGCCCCGGACCACAAGAAGGCGGCGATGGACCAGATGACGGATTGGAGGATTTGTAGGGCTAAAAAGCGGGAACAAAATGGCACCCAGATGGCACCAGTTTTAATTGATCAGACGCAAGTCCTTACGGGGGCGTAGCTCAGCTCGGTAGAGCACCGGATTTTTAATCCGTAGGCCGTGGGTTCGAGTCCCACCGCCCCCACACTTTCAGTGGATGCCGCACCCCTCAACGCCCAGGTACTGGCGCCGTAAGAACTCTGCTCCGCCGCTTCCGGGAACCGCTGGATTTCATCCCGCGCCATGGCGCGCCGCTTGATCCGGGACGTGATATCGAAGGGGGCCAGCCCCTTAAGGGGATCATCCGCCAGATACCCCCGCTTCACGTGCCACCGGCAGAAGGCGCAAAGGGCCTCAACGCGGTTTTGAAGGGTCTTCCCGGCATAGGCGGGGAACATGGTTCCGCACCGGACTTCCTTCTCGGGTTTTGCATTCGGCTTTTTGGGAGGTCTTAGCGGTGGATGTTGCATATCGCGCGGGCCAAAAAATCCTCCTTCCCTCCCTGGGGGGTGGCTATGGAGACCCTTTCTCGCTGTGGCGGCGTGAACACTTTGAGGATCGCCAAACCCGACCGCTGACTACGTGCCGACCAGATCTTCGGAGGGGATGCGCTTCCCGAGAGTCTCGATTGCCTCGAAGTACTCTTGAAGTCTTTCCGGCTTTTTCTGCGTCGCCAACGTGGCCAGGATCAGCGTGATGACCTCGAACCTTTTTTTGTCGGCCATCATCGAGACGATTTCGACAATTCCGTGGGTGTGCGCTGGCAACTTGCTGACCCCCTTGACCCGGACGCCGACGATGCGCCGGTCGTCCCCGGCCCTAATCAACCCCGAGCCTGTGACGAACCGTCCCACTTGATTTCGTTGGGCGGAGGCGTATCCTGTGGTAAGGAATTCTTACGAAAGGGGGCATCACATGAAACGAGAACGGTTCGAGATCACGAAGGTCTCCTCCAAGGGGCAGGTGGTGATCCCCAACGAGATCCGGGAGGAGATGGGGATCGATGCCGGGACGACCCTGATGGTGTTCACCGACGGCGACAACCTGCTCATGAAGCCGGTGGAGTCTCCCCGGCAGGATGCCTTCCGCGACCTGGTCCGGCGGAGCCGTCGGGCGGCTCATGCCGCGGGGCTCAAACGGTGGGATGTGAAACGGGCGATCCGCAGGGTCCGGCATGCGGGTCGTTCTTGACACCAATGTCCTGGTTTCGGGCATCTTCTGGGACGGGGCGCCCTCCTTCGTTCTGGAGCGCTGGATCGAGGAGAAGTACGACCTTGTCGTCTCGCCGGTGATCCTGGACGAGTATCGCCAGGTCCTTCTGGCAATGCCTGTCGGGCGAGAAACCGCCGCCCTCGCCGGATCGTGGACACTGCTCCTGGCGCGCCATGCCACTTTGGTTCAGGCGCCGGCGGTGACGCGTGTTTGCAGAGACCGCGACGACGACAAGTTCATCGACTGCGCCCTGGCGGGCAGCGCGAACGTCATCGTTTCGGAGGACCGGGATCTGTTGACCCTGGGAGAGGTCTACGGAATCAAGCTCCTTTCCGCCCGCACATTTCTGGAATACCTGGGCAAGTGATGGAGAGCCGTGTTGCGGGCGGAGTCCCGAGGAACTCGAATCCTCCCGCGTCATACATGGGAAAACGCCTCCAGGATCGACTGTCGGGCCTCCTGGGAGGGTCCGGGCCATGCTTCGGCGATACGGACGAGGTCTGACGCCGCTGGATCCTTGTTTGCACCTGGTGTGCTTTTTTGGGGTCCGGGAGCGCCTGTTACGGTGTCCTGGTTCCGTCCGGTTTGTGAGGAATCCCGGCTTAAAAACCCTTGCCGGCCGCTTTCAGGAGCGCCGCGGCTTCGCGCTCAATGCCGCGGAGCTCCTTGGCAACGGTCGCAGGAGCGGGGCCGCCCGCGAGCCGGCGGCTTTCGACCGCCTTTGCGGCCGCCTTTTCGACCGAAAGAGGCCCGACAGCGTCTACGGTCAACGGTTTCCCCCAGCGCCAGGCTTCGTCGACCCGGGCCTTGACGATCCCATGGGCCTTGCGGAAGGGGATCCCCTTGCGGACCAGGGCGTCGGCCGCCTCGGTAGCAAGGATCCCGCCGGAGGCTCCCTCCACGGCCGCCCGCAGGGCCGCCGGGTGGAATCGAATCCTCTCCACAAGGCGCGCGGCAAAGGGGAGAGCCACGGCCAATGTGTCCACCGTGTCAAAGACCCCCTCCTTGTCCTCCTGGAGGTCCTTGTTGTAGGCGAGCGGCAATCCCTTCATCACCGTCAGGATCCGCACGAGGTTGCCAAAAATCCGCCCCGATTTTGCGCGCAAAAGCTCCGCCCCGTCGGGGTTTCGCTTGTTGGGCATCATGGAACTGCCGCTGGTCAAATTTTCAGGAAGCGAGGCGAAGGCGAACTCGCTCGATGTCCAGAGGACCACCTCCTCTCCCAGCCGCGAGAGATGCACCGCGAGGATGGCCGCGGCCGCCTGATACTCCATCACGAAATCCCGGTCGCTGACGGCATCCAGACTGTTCTGGGTGACGCCCGAAAACCCCAGCGCGCGCGCGACCCCTTCCCGATCGATCGGGAAGGAGGTCCCGGTGCAGGCGCCCGACCCCAGGGGCGAAACATTCATGCGAATCAGGAGATCCCGAAAGCGCCCCATGTCGCGCAGGAACATCTCCCCATAGGCCGCCAGGTGGTGGGCAACGGTGGTCGCCTGGCCCCGTTGGAGATGCGTGTAGGCCGGCATGAGAAGGCGCAGATGCCCTTGACCCTTGCGCGCAAGAGTCTTCACCAAACCGGCCAGATGCGCCAGGGTCTTACACCCCTCGTCGCGCAGGTAAAGGCGCAGGTCCAGGGCGACCTGGTCGTTCCGGCTCCGGGCGGTGTGGAGACGTCCTCCCGCCGGCCCCAGGGCCGCGATCAGGACCCGCTCCACGGCCATGTGGATGTCCTCGTCCTCGGGCTTGAAGCGGAAGCGCCCCATCTCCATCAAGCGCCGGATGTGGACGAGCTCCCGTTCGATCCGGCGGGCGTCGGCCTTGGAGATGATGCGGCATTTCCCTAACATGCGCACATGCGCAATCGACCCCATGATGTCCTGACGCGACAACCGCCTGTCGGCCGCGGATCGGTTCAGCGCCCAAAACAGGGGGTCTTTCGAACCACGTGGCTTGGCCATTGGGGGAAAAGGATAACAGAATGGCTGAAAAAACCGGCCCCAAAAGCCGATATAAGGGTTATGGTCCCCCTCTCCGTCCTCCGAGCGGTCCCCGGCGCGGTTGAAGCGGACCAGGCGTACCTGCCGTGCGAGCTCTGCGGAGTTCCGCGCGGAGAGGTCCTCTTCCACCTGCCTAATTCGCTCGACGCGAAGCGCCGCGGCGTCACCTTCGTCCGGTGCCGGGGATGCGGTCTCATCTCCCGCAACCCGCGCCCCTGGTCCTTCGACATGGTGAGAACGCTCACCACCGGCGCGTCGCTCCAAACGCACCGCTGGTCCCTTCGGCGGGCCGCCGCCTCCTGGATGCGCTCGATCCCCGGACGCCATGTCCTTGTGATCGGCTGCGGCCCTGGGCACCTCGTCAAACGCCTCGTGCGCGGCGGTTTTTCCCCTGTCGGAATCGACCTGGATCCCACTGGGATCGACGCAGCTTTCCAGGGGGCCAAAGGGATCGCGAAACCCCCCGTCTACCGAAAACCGGTCGAGGAAGCGGCCCTGGCAGACGAGTCGTTCCACGGCGCGGCCCTCGTGGATTCCCTGGTCTGCCTCCCCAACCCCACGCGGACTCTTGTGGAGATCCACCGCGTCCTTAAAGCCGGAGGGATCTGCCTTGTCACGGTCCCGAATGCCTCTTCTTGGGGGGCGTCCTTCTTTAAAAAGCAGTGGGAGCTCTTGTGCCCCGCCACCGCCCTCTTTCATTTTTCGCCGAAAACCCTTGCGATTCTGGTTGAGGAGACAGGTTTCCGCGTTCGATCGATGCGGCAGATCTCGGACGGAGCCGCCTGGGCCGCCTCGCTCGAAAGGACCGCGAAACGCTCGGCGAACGCCAAGCTGGATCGACTCTGCCGGACGGCGCGCCCCTTCCTCTACGTCCTGACGCACGGTGCGGCATGGCTGGCACGCGCCTGGGGCCGCGGGGACAGGCTTGTCCTGGTCCTCGAAAAACGCTAAGAAACTATCCCAAAACTCCTGATCTGCAGGCGCGCCGATACCACAGCAGGGCGCAAGCCAGCTGGATGAGGCCGCGGTAGTTCTCCGGGTACTTG
>SBBH01000132.1 GCA_005239795.1 Planctomycetales bacterium | reverse complement strand
CTTGTGCAAAGCGACGTGAACATCGCTTGCATCGGTGGACGGGCCTTTTTGCTTGAGTGGCGCTTCAGACGCTCAAAGCGCTAAAATCTGCAAAAGGACGGTTTTAACCATCAAAGCCTAGCCCATCCGCAGGATGAACCCTTTGAGGTACTCCGTTTCGGGGCATTCGAGCCGGATCGGATGGTCCCGTGCCTGTCCCAGGTGATGCTCCAGGACGACTGAGCGTCCAAGGTCCGCCGCCGCCTCGCGGATCACGTCCGCGAAAAGGTCCCGGCTCACATGGTAAGAGCAGGTGAAGGTGAGGAGATGGCCGCGGGGCGGGACGAGCCGCATCGCTTGGAGATGGATCTCCTTGTAGCCGGCGAGCGCCTCGGGGAGCTTGTTTTTGCGCCGCGCGAAGGAAGGGGGATCCAGAATCACGAGATCGAACGCCTCCTTGGCCTTGGCGAGCGCCTTCAGCTTGTCGAAGGCGTTCGCCGCCTCGAAACGGCACATCCCCGCGACGCCGTTCAGCTCCGCGTCGCGTCGGGCATGCGCGACCGCCTCCTCGGCGATGTCGATTCCCAAAATCTCCCGGGCGCCGAACCGGGCCGCCGCGACCGAAAACCCCCCGGCATAGCAGAAGGCATCGAGCACCCGGGCCCCCTCGGCGAAGGGGCGCACCATTTTCCAGTTGTCGCGCTGATCGAGGTAGAGCCCGGTCTTGTACCCTTTGAGGAGATCCACCGTGCAGGTCTGGCCCGAGGCGCCGATCTGCAGGAAGGGAGGGGGCGTCCCTTTCACGACCTTCACCTCCAGAGGAAGCCCTTCCTCCTGGCGCGTCCGGGCATCATTTCGGAGGACGACCGCTTCGGGACGGATCACTTCCTCCAGGACTGCCAGGATCATCGGCTCCAGCCGGCTCATCCCGGCCGTCAGGGTCTGGACGCAAAGCGTCCCCTCGTAACGATCGACGATGAGCCCCGGCAGGAGATCCCCTTCGCTCGAGACGAGCCGATAGGTCTGATCTTTCGGGTAGATTTTCTGGCGGGCCGTCAGGGCGTCACTGATCCGGCGCTTGAACAATCCGGCGTTGATCGGCTCCTCGACGCGCGTCAGGATCCGGCCGCAGATGAAGAGGTTCGGATTGAAATAGCCGCGCCCCAGGAATTGTCCCCGGTGGTCCGTGAAATCGACCGTCTCGCCCGACTCCGGGACGCGGTCGGCATTCCCAAGCTCCGTCTTGAAGATCCAGGGATGTCCCGCGCGGGCGCGGACGTCCTTGCCCCGGCGAAGCGATATGCGGGGAAACAAACTGCCAGCCGTCATGAGTCACGCGTCATGCGTCACGAGAATGTCAGCGATTCGCATAACGCATGTCCCATGACGCATGACGATCCGCGCCTTGTTCATACGAGGAGGGGAGCGACAAGCGCTTGTATTTTCAAGTGGAGGTCATACGGATCCTCTTGGGCGTCAAGGACAGCGAATCGGCCGTCCTGAGCCGCCTGCGCCAAGAACCCCTTTCGGACGCGCCGGTGATAGGCAAGAGGACGGCTTTCCATCCTGTCCTTGCTACGGGACCGCGTGATACGGCCGAGCCCCTCGCCGCTGGCCAGATCGAGAAGGATCGTGAGATCCGGCTCGGTCCCTCCTTCGGCGATCCGGCAGAGCTCGGTGATGAGGCGGATCTGGCGGGGGGGATGTCCCGGGCCGTACCCCTGGTAGGCGACCGTGGACGCCGAGAAGCGGTCGCAGACGACCCAGGCGCCGCGAGCGAGGGTCGGCCGGATCACCTCCGAGACGAGCTGGGCCCGCGCCGCCAGGTAGAGGAATAGCTCCGCGCCGCCGGAGAGCCCCTTTGTTTGCCGGTCGAGGAGGATTTTTCGGAGATCCTTCCCCAAAGCGGTGGTGCCGGGGTCCTTGGCGGCGACCGCGTCGATCCTCGAGCGCGCCAGGAAACGGACGAGATTTTTGATCTGCGTGGATTTTCCGCAGCCGTCAGGGCCATCAAGCACAATGAAACGACCGCGCGGTTTCGTCACGAGTCACGCGTCACGAGACATGCGCCGCCGTTGCATCTCTCACGCGTGACCCGTGACACATGACGCGTGACGATCACTCCTTCCGCACCGTCATCAGCGCCTCGTCGAGCGAACTGATTCCCAGCTTCACCTTCTCGAGGGCATCCAGGTACAGCGTGGTCATCCCCCCCTTGATAGCGGCCTTTCGGATCTCGTCGGCGGTCGCCTTTTCGTTCGTGAGGCGCTTGATCTCGTCGTTCATCGTCATGAGTTCGTGGATTCCCGTGCGCCCTTTAAAACCGCTCCCGTTGCAGGAGCCGCACCCTTTCGGGCGGAAAAGCTTTGCCTCCTTCCCCCAGTCGACGCCCAAGGGAGCGATCTCCTTCTCGCCCACCGTGTACGACTCTTTGCACTTGGGGCACAACCGCCTCATCAGGCGTTGCGCGCAGACGCACAGGAGCGATGAGGAGATCAAAAACGGCTCGATTCCCATCTCGATGAAGCGCGTCACGGTGCCGGCGGCGTCATTGGTGTGGAGGGTGCTGAAGAGGAGGTGGCCGGTGAGGGCCGCCTCGATACCGATCTGGGCGGTCTCGTGGTCGCGGATCTCGCCCACCAGGATCACATCGGGGTCCTGACGCAGGAAGCAGCGCAGGGCCCGGGCGAAGGTGAGGCCGATGTCGGCGTGCATCTGCATCTGGTTGACCCCCTTGAGTTGGTACTCGATGGGATCTTCAGCCGTCTGGATGTTGATGTCGGGGGTGTTGATCTCGGACAAGGCCGAGTAAAGCGTGGTGGTCTTACCGCTTCCGGTGGGGCCCACGTGCAGGATCATCCCGTAGGGCTTCTTGATCATCTCCCGGTAGAGCGCCATGTTGCGCTCGGAGAATCCCATCGCGTTCAGGCTCACGATGGAACCGGATTTGTCGAGGATCCGCATCACGATCTTTTCGCCCCAGGAGACCGGCGCCGTCGAGACGCGTAGGTCGATGTCGATCCCGGTCTTGGTGTGGCGCTTAAACTGGATGCGGCCGTCCTGGGGAAGCCGCCGCTCCGAGATGTCGAGCTCCGACATGATCTTGAACCGGGAGATGAGGGCGCGGGACGCCGTCACCGGCAATCTCAGCTTCTCGATGAGCGAGCCGTCGATCCG
Source organism: Planctomycetales bacterium (assembly GCA_005239795.1). Lineage (GTDB taxonomy): Bacteria > Planctomycetota > SBBH01 > SBBH01 > SBBH01 > SBBH01. Next base: position 7,191 of record SBBH01000132.1, on the reverse strand, counting down.
GTAGCGCACGAGGAGCTCCTTCTCGAACGGCTCGATGTGGATATCGCTGGCGCGCCGGGCGTAGGCGTCCTCGATGATGCGGCTGGCCATCTGCACGATCGGGGCCGATTCCTCGCTCGAGACGTCCCCCAACTCCGCGGTCTCGACGGTCTGGATCGCCGAGCCGTATTCCTCGCGGACCTTGGCGGCGACGTCAGAGACGTCCGCCTTCCCCTTGAAGAAGCGGTCGACGACCTCCTTGATCTCAGAGTCGGAGGAGACGAACACCTTGGCGATCGCAAAATGAGTGGTCTGCTCGAAGGCGTCGCGCCGCTGGATGTCAAGGGGGTTCGAGATCGCGACGTCGATCGTGTCGGCGGTGGGCTTCTTCAAGGGGAGGATCATGGTGCGCCGCAGGACCGGCTCTCCCACCAGTTTTAAAAGGTTCTCGTCGACCTCGACCCGGTCGTCCAGGACCAGAAGCGGCGTCTGCGTCAGGCGCGATATGTAAAGAGCCATCTCCTTCTCGTCGACAGGCTTGTCGGGCTTGCGGATCCGCTGGATCATCCGCCCGGAGTAGGTGGCGACTTCCGCCAGAAGCTCCATGTCCACTTCCGAAAACCGCTTTCCCTCTCCGCGTTTATTCAAAGCCTGGATCGCGCCGATCACAGCGCCGTCGACCGAGAGCGGCACCGTAATCATCGAGCGCGTGTCAAACCCAGTGTCCTTGTCGATCGCGGCAGCGAAATGTGGGTCGTTTTTAGCGTCGAGCGCCAGATAGGGTTTCCCCGACTCGATTGCCTTGCCCACGATCCCTTGGCCTGGCTTCAAGACCACCTTGCGCAGGGCGCTGGCCTTCGCTGAAAACTTTTCGCGAAGGGAAGCGTCCTTGTCATAGAGGGTTTCGGAGTAGTAGACGTTGGCGAAGTGGATGCCGTCGGCCTCCTTGAGGAAGACCGTGATCGCCTCTGCCTCGATCGCGTCGACGATCCTCTGGATGGTGAGCTCGATCACTGTGTCGAAATCGGCCTGTGTCAGGGCGCGCTTCGAGACCAGGCGCTTCAGAAGCGCGTTCAAGGGGGAACCGGAGGCGACGTCGCGACGCGCATGGACGACCATTAGAGAAGCATTCTAGATAGGCACTTCTTTAAACACCAAACATCAAATCACAAACATCAAATAAGGTCCAATAACCAAGCACAGAAACACCAAACGTGTCGGAAGATTCCCATATTGCTGTGGGTTGAGATTGGAGCTTGGTCATTGGTGCTTGGCGCTTATTTGGAGCTTGGAATTTGGTGCTTGGTGTTTAATGCGCTCGAGCGGCACAATGGCGCGATGAATGCTCCCCAAAAGCGCGTCATTTTAGCCGTCACCGGCGCGAGCGGAGCGCCGTATGCCCGGCGTTGCCTCGCGGCGTTGGTGGAGACAGGGGTGGAAGTCCATCTGTTGCTCTCCAAGACCGCCGTGGAGCTTGTGAAAGACGAGCTGGGAATCACGCTTGGGTCGACCGAGGTTTGGGCCGAGCGCCTCCTGGGGAAGCCCACCGATCGCGTGATCGTCCACCGCGTCGAGCAGTACCACTCGAGCCTCGCCAGCGGCGGCATGCTCGTTGATGGCATGGTGGTGATCCCCTGCAGTATGGGGCGGCTGGGATCGTTCGCGTCGGGCCTCTCGCGCGATCTGATTGACCGGGCGGTGGAGGTGACGTTGAAAGAGGGGCGCAAGCTCGTCCTCGTGCCGCGCGAGACCCCCTTGAGTCAGATCTCGATCGAAAACATGCTGAAACTCTCGCGCGCCGGGGCGACGATACTCCCGGCGATGCCTGCCTTCTATACGCATCCGAAGACGCTCGACGACGCAGTGGACTTCGTGGTGGGTAAAGTCTTGGATCAACTGACCATTTCCCATTCTTGCTTTCCCCGCTACGGCATTGCGAACCACGAGTCACGAGCCACGAACCACGCTTAATCAACCATGCCTGAAGCTTCCAAGGTCGCCTATCTCGTTTTCGACGTCGAAACGGTCGCCGACGGAGATCTCGTGGCCCGCCTCCGCTACCCCGGCTGGAATCTCGACGGTCCCGCCGCGATCGCCCGCTACAAGGACGAGATCATGAGAGAGCACGGGAACGATTTCGTCCCCTACACCTACCAGATGCCGGTGGCGCTCGCCGTCGCCAAGGTGGGGCCGGACTTCCGCCTTTTGGACATCGCGGCCCTCGACGAGCCGCAGTTTCGCCCGCACGTCATTGCGGAGCATTTTTGGTCCGGGTGGTTGAAATATGGCAAGCCGACCTTCGTCACCTTCAACGGCCGTACGTTCGACCTGCCGGTCCTGGAGCAGTGCGCCTTCCGCTACGGGATCGTCGTCGCCGACTGGTTCGGCCCCAAGCCCCAGCCGGGGCGCTCGAAGGTGTTCACTTACGACCAGCCCCGGTACCGCTACAACGACGAGTACCATCTCGACCTGCAGGATTTCCTCACCAACTACGGTGCCACCCGCTACACGGGAGGGCTGAATCTCGCGGCGAACCTCTTGGGGAAACCCGGCAAGGGGGAGATCGAGGGGAGCCAGGTGCAGGATTATTTCAACAAGGGGAAGATCCAAGAGATCAACGACTACTGCCGGTGCGATGTCCTGGACACCTATTTCGTTTTCCTGCGTACGCGGGTCCTGGTTGGGGAGCTGGCGCTTGAGAAGGAGCAGGCGATCGTGGCCGAGACGAAGAAATGGCTGGAGGCCAAGGCCGGCGAGAACGCCGCCTACAAAACATACCTGTCTCGTTGGGGGGACTGGAAGAACCCGCGCGGTTAGTGGTTCGACTCACTTAACTACTACTAATAAATGGAGAACAAAAAAGTCTTGGTATGAGGAAGTCTTGGTAACTCACGGGGTTCTGATGAGATTCGCACGAATCTTAGCCGGCGATCGTGGTATCGAGGATGAGGATTAAGGAAGAGGAGGAGACAGATGGCGAGCAATCGGATTTTCCTTTGTGTTTCTGTGGCTGTTTTGGCGGTGCTCTCTGCTTGGAGCGGTTCTCTCCTGGCCGGTGGCGATGAGTTCAGCGTGTCGCCCACTGTGGAGACCGATCCGGTTTCCAGTTCCGGCGACGCGGCCGACGATCCCTGCCTCTGGATTCATCCCCGTGATCCGTCGCTCAGCCGGATTTACGGAACGGACAAGGATCGTGGTCTTGCCGTCTACGACCTGACTGGGAATGAGCTCCAATTCCTTGAGGACGCGGCGATTAATAATGCCGACCTGCGGTACAATTTCCCCCTGGCTGGCAAATGCATCGCTCTCGTCGCCGGAAGCGTTGCAGACGAGAAACAGATTCTTTTCCATAAGGTCGACCCGGTGACGGGGCTTCTGTCACGGGCTGGGTCCATCCCAACAGGGATATCAACCTATGGGATTTGCCTCTATGTAAGTCCCAAGTCGGGAAAATATTATGTCTGCGTTAACTCCAAAGGCGGAAAGTTCGAGCAGTACCATATTTACGACGACGGGACGGGAAAGATCGCCGGCAAACTTGTGCGCGCCTTCAGTGTTGGCAGCGCCGCAGAGGGGATGGTTGCGGATGATTTTTACGGGACCTTGTTTGTGGGAGAGGAGGAGGTCGCTCTTTGGTGTTACGGGGCGGAGCCCGACACGGGCGATGATCGGATTCTTATTGATCAGACAGGGGGGGACGGGCATCTGGCGGCCGATGTTGAAGGGCTGGCCATCTATTACAGCGTCGACGGCACGGGGTACCTTATTGCCTCCAGCCAGGGGAACGATCGCTTCATCTTTTATGAGAGAAAATTGCCCTGTGCCTATTTGGCCACACTCAGCCTGGTCTCGGGATCCGGCATCGACGGCGTGACACACACCGACGGGATCGACGTCACCAATGCCAATCTGGGGCCTGCGTTTCCCTTTGGCCTCTTCGTTGCCCAGGATGACAGGAACGACGAGGGAAACCAGAATTACAAACTCACCCCCTGGCATCGGATTGCGGGGGAGTGTCCTTCCCTTCATATCGACACCTCTTGGGACCCGCGGAAAGTCGGGGAGAACAAGGTTGTCCGCGTTTACACCAACCCGATCGGCTGTGTTCAAGCAGGTCAGAATGTCACGTTGACTCTCGAAGAGATCGTGGAGACGACGACCCCCGTGATGCTGTGGTTCGGGAAGCAGCTGACACAGGACGGGAAGATCTATAAGCCGACCCCATTTTATATTGGCGCTTCGGACGGCCGGACGGAGATGAGCTTTCCGGCTCCCCCCGTTGAGAACACGGTCACGCTTTTTATCCAGGGCCTGGCCCTGGTGGACGGCCAGACGAAATCGTCCAACATCATCCCTTTGACGATTAATCCTTAGAGACGCGAATCGGGTTTCGCGATGTCGGGCTTCGGATTTCGGGTTTTCGGGAAACGGGCTTCGGGTTCCGGGTTTCGTCCGTTTCTGTTGTCACCCGAGCATCTTCAGCGACCGCCGGTAGGGCCGCAGAAAGAGCGGCCGCTTGGAGGGGTGTCTTTCATAAAACCTCCCTATGAAGTGCCGGCGCGTATCCGGAGCGTGCCCGCGGAAAAAGAGATCCCCTCGGGACGGATCACCACCTGGCGGGGGCCTTTTTCGACATGGCCGCCGCGGATCGCGGGAAGTTTCAGGCGTTTCAGGGTTGCGAGGGCCCGTGCGGCGTGCGCCACAGGAAGATAGACCGCAAGCCCCGTTCCCATGTTGAACGTCCGGAACATCTCGCGGCGTTTTACGCGTCCGTGCTCCTGGAGAAAATCGAATATCGGCGGCACCGGCAGGATCCTGTCGATCACGTAACTCAAATCGCGCTCGGCCCGCATGAGCTTGCGCCAGCCGTGGCCGGTGACGTGCACCAGGTAATGGAGATCGCACCCCGCCTCCTGGAGGGCGCGCACCGCGCGCGGGTAGAGGAGGGAAGGGGTTAGGAGCGCCTCTCCGTAGGGCGTGCCGTCGGGAAGGGGGGTGGCGTACCCCTTGGGGAGCCGCTCGGCGAGCTTGCGCGCCAGGGTGAGGCCGTTTGTGTGGATGCCGCTTGAGGCGACGAGCACGATCGCGTCCCCCGGGCGGATTTTCGACCCCAGCGCGATCCGTTTTTTCGGGCGTATGATCCCGGTGCCGGAGCCCGCCAAAACGGCCGTCCCCGGCGCGACAATCCCGGAAAGCGCCGGCGTTTCGCCGCCGGCCCAGACGGCGCCCGCTTCCTGGCAGGCCGCCGCGAACCCCTGCACAAAGTCGGCGGCGCGCTTGCGGTCCGAAAACCAGCCGGCGTCTCCTACCGCCACATGCGCCGAGACCGCCAAGGGCCGGGCGCCCAGGACTGCGATGTCGTTCACGATCGTCGCCACCGTGTCGTGGGCGATCGCCTCGTAGTGGGTCTTCCCGGTGATCTTGCGGCAGGCGTCGGCGACGAGGTTCTTGGTGCCGAGCCCCTCCTCGTTGACGACGAGGTAGTGGTCGGCAAACTCCATGGCGTAGGCCGACTCCCCGCGGCTCTCTTCGACTTCTGAGAGGCCTAGGGAGCGCAGAAGGGGAGCCGTCGCGCGCGCCGCCGCCTGGGCTCTCTGCTTGAAGGGATCGAGCTTGTCGTAGCGCAGGCCAACTGACTCGTAGCTCAAGCGCGCGGGGCGCGCCCCGGCGCGCGTCCGGCCGTTCCCTTTCCGCTTGATTTTTCCGTTATCGCGCACGGACAGACTTCCTGGTCGCCCGGCCTCCCTTCGCAACATGGCCTGACGGGGTCCCGAGCCCCAGCCGCCTGAAGATTGTCGGAACCTGCCTCAGGGCGCGCTTCAGGTCAAAGAGGCGTTGGATTTCGCCGGCCGAAAGGTGCTTTTTGACCTTGGGGTCGGCCGCCAGGAGCTTGGCAAACGGTTTTCCATGATCCCAGGCGGCCAGGGCGTTTTTTTGGACGAGAGCGTACGCCGCCTCGCGCGGGAGCCCCTTGTCGACCAGGGCCAGCAGAACCGATTCCGAGGCCCAGAGCCCTCCGGAGGCCTCGAGGTTCGCCTTCATCCGCGCGGGGTTGACGACCAGGTTCTCGACGATCCAGGCCGCCTTGTCGAGCATGTAGTCGAGCGCCAGACAGGCGTCGGGAAGGATGACACGCTCAACGGAGGAATGGGAGATGTCCCGCTCGTGCCAGAGGGGGATGTTCTCCAGGGCCGCCGACGCATAGCCGCGCAAGAGCCGGCTCATCCCCGAGATCCGCTCGCAGAGGATCGGGTTGCGCTTGTGGGGCATCGCGGAGGACCCTTTTTGCCCTTTTTGGAACGGCTCGCCCGCCTCGCCGACTTCCGTCCGCTGGAGATGGCGGATCTCGGTGGCCAGGCGGTCAAGCGATGCCCCGACGATCGCCAGCCGACAAAGAAGAACTCCATGCCGGTCACGCGGGATGATCTGAGAAGAGGTGGGAGCAGGTGTCAGGCCCAGCTTTGCGCAGACGATCTCCTCGACCTGGGGGGACAGGTGCGCGTAGGTCCCGACCGCCCCAGAGATTTTTCCGACGGCGACCTCAGGAAGCGCGAGCTCGAGGCGCGCGCGGTTTCGGCGAAACTCGTCATAGAAGAGCGCCAGCTTCAGTCCAAATGTCACCGGCTCGGCATGGATCCCGTGTGTCCGGCCGATCATGGGGGTGTTCCGGTATTTAAGCGCCTGCTTCTTGAGGGCCCCGATCAGCCGGTCGGTCTTCGCGATCAGGATTTCTAGAGACCGCTTCATCTGGACGGCCAGGGCCGTGTCGAGGACATCCGAGGAGGTCATACCGAGGTGCAGGAAACGCCCTTCCGGGCCGACCTTCTCGGCGAGGCAACTAACGAGCGCGATCACGTCGTGATGTGTGACCTTCTCGATTTCGCTGACGCGGTCGACGTCGAAGTCGGCCTTGGCGCGGATCTGGCGCGCCGCCTCGGCCGGGATCAGCCCAAGCTCGCCCATCGCCTCGGCGGCGAGGATTTCGATTTCGGCCATCGTCCGGAGGCGCGCCTGCTCATCCCAGACAGCCGACATCTCCGGGAGCGAATAGCGGGGGATCACTGGGGAATTATAGCGGTTTTTCTATCTCTGAGAAGGCTGCACTGGCGCGAGTTTCCCCAGTTTGTGCACAGATCCCTGCTCATGCCAAAGTGGCGTGATTCTATACCGGCTGGTTCCATAAATAGGAGAAACCTTCCAGCCTACCCACTG
>SBBH01000198.1 GCA_005239795.1 Planctomycetales bacterium | reverse complement strand
GCCTGTTATCGCTGAGCCGCTTTTACGAACTATTTTTGGAGGCATTTCCCCTGTGAAATGTTGGAAAAGTCACCACTGAACTGGGGATACTCGAGGGTCAAGGATCCAGCAACAACTTGACCACAGCGCGGTCAGACCGCACCACGGTCAGACCCCTACCCAAAGTCAGCGCCATTTGACTTTGGATTTGGATAATGGACTTTATGGGTCGTGAGTCCGAGCCTCGGGGCGGCCTTCGGGAGGGGGAGCGGACCTACGCCGCCAATTACCGGACGCGCGTGCGCGCGGCCGGGTATCTCACCAAGTACGACGCGCAATGGACGAAGCGCTGGAGCACCAGGCGGGAGTTGGCGATCCTGGAGCGGCTCTTGGCGCGGGCGGCCGGCGAGGTTGGCCCCTTGGATCGCCTCCTCGACCTTCCGAGCGGCCCCGGACGGCTTCTCGCGGCGCACGGCGCACTGCCGCGGACACTGGTTTTCGGCGACGTGGGGGAGGGGATGGTGCGCCTGGCTCTCGAAAATGCCCCGCCGGTTCGAGATCAAAAGCGCGTGGGAGTTCTTGCCAATGGCCTCGAATTGCCGTTTGCAGATCGATCGTTCGACGGCGTCGTCTCGGTGCGCCTGGCGCACCACCTGGAGGGGGCGGCCCATGTCGAGCGCTACCTCCGGGAGCTCCTGCGTGTCGCGCGGGGTGCGGTCATCCTGACTTTTTTTTCCGCGCGGTCGCTCAAGAACCGTGTCCGGAACGTCTCCGTGCGGTTGGGGCGGCGAAATCCGAAAAAGAGCGTCGATCCCGAGGAGGTGCGCCGGATCGCCGATCAAGAGGGGTTCGATGGGGAAGAAGCGATACCGCTCTCGCGCCTCGGGTCGGGGCATCTCTATCTTCTTTTGACGCGCCGCAGCGAAAAAGGAACTCTGGCGCGGCGCGTCCTTTCACGCGCGACGGATCTGGCGCAGTCCCCGAAGGCCGCCGTCCTTTCCATCCCCCCGGCGCAAAAACAAAAACAAAAAGAGGATTACGGGATCATGGCGAAGCGCTACCCAGCCGCCCTGCGGGCTCGGGGGCTCCACCGGGGCGGAGCGGCGCGCGCGTTTCAGGAGTGGCGCTCGCTCCTGGCCTTGCGCGCCGACGGCGCACCGGTCGCGCGGCCCCTGGCCACCTGGCCGGAGAGGGGACGGAACGGCCCCGGCTGGCTCCTGACCGAAGAGGTCGCCGGAGCCAGGACGCTCAAGGAGATTGCCGCTTCCGATCCACAGATGGCCGGAGCGGCCGTCCGGGAAGTCCTGTCCGCGCTCGCGCCGCTCCATGCGCGGGGATGGGCGCTTGGGGACACCTTTGCCAAGAACATCCTTGCGCGTCGGGAGGGGGGGATCATTTTCATCGACCAGCCGCGTGCTTGCCGGCACGCACCGTCCTCCTCCGTGACCTCAGCCCAGGCGGGGGATCTGGCGCGGCTCTACAAGGGGATCCGCGACGCCGTCCCGCGCGACCGCCTCGCGGAGATGCTGACCGCGTATCTCGCCGAGCGCGGAGCGTCGGAGACGGCCACCGCGCTTGCCCGCCGCGTGGAGGCGCTCGCGCGGCGGCTCGCCAACGAGACCCCGGTGACGGCCCTCGTCGATTCCGCCAAGCGGAGGATCCGCCGACTTCTTCGATGAGACATACTGACGGGGCGTTATGCCCCGAATGCCGGCCGACTTCCCGAGGATCATGCTTGTTCTTCTCGCGTTGGTTCTGGCGATCCCGTCCTGCCGGGCGGGAGATCCTTCCCCCGGCGCCGCCGCGCCGGTCGACTACGCGCTCGTGCGCGGCGTGAACTACGTCCCCTCCTACGCCGTCAATGATGTCGGGATCTGGCGCGATTTCGACCCGAAGACGATCGACCGTGAGCTCGCCTTCGCCGAATCCCTCAAGCTCAACAGCATCCGGCTTTTCCTGCAGATCGTCGTCTACGAGCGCGACCGGAAGAAATTTCTGGACGATTTCGACGCGTTCCTGGAGATCGCCGACAGGCGCGGCCTGACGGTGATGCCGGTCTTGTTCGGCTCCTGTTTCGGAGAAGAGCCGTTCCTGGAATCGGACCGGGGTGGGTCGCCAATCCGGGGTTCTCGCGTCTGACTGAAGAGCACCGCCCGGCTCTGGATCGGTATCTTGCCGACATCGTCGGGACGCATGCCGGCGACCGCCGGATCCTGCTCTGGGACGTCATGAACGAGCCGCTCATGTCCCCGCAGACGAAGACGCCGGAGGGGAGGAAGCGGGTCGAGGAGTTTTTGGAGTGGGCCTGTGCGCGGGTCCGCGGGCTCGATCCCAATCACCCCCGCACGATCGGCGCCGCGGGGGGCGTCGACGGCGCCGAACCCTGGGTCGGCCTGCAGGATGTCATCTCCTGCCATTACTACAAGCCCGATCCCCGGAAGGTTCGCAAGGAGCTTGCGCGCCTGGGCGAGCTGTCGCGCCGGATCGGAAAACCGGTCCTGATGAGCGAATGCGGGAAGCCGGGGACGGGACAGAGCTACGAGATGGTCATCGCCCAACTCCAGGAAGCCGGGATCGGCTGGTATCTCTGGGAGCTGATGATCGCCAAGACGATTTTCAACAGGATGACAGGGTTGATCTATCCAGATGGAAGCTGTCGGCGTCGCGCGAGCGTCGCGGCGGTGGCCGGGGTTCCGGAGAGGGAGCTCGAAGGATTCCCCCAGAAACCGGATGAGGAAGGGGTGCCGTTGGGAGGGGGGAAGGTCGAATGAAAAGGATTCGCGCAAAAATAACTTCTGTTGTTGACTGTTGTATCCGTTGTCTTCCTAACCTCCTTTATTTTTGCGCGAATTCTATATAAGGCGCCGTGCGGAAAGGAGGTAGACGAAAAGATTTCTCGCACAAGATCTCCGAGATATTCGTTCATGCCCCGTGAACCCCCCTCATCAAACACAGCAGTTATTTACGCACGGCGCCTTAGAAACTATCCCAAAACTCCTGATCTGCAGGCGCGCCGATACCACAGCAGGGCGCAAGCCAGCTGGATGAGGCCGCGGTAGTTCTCCGGGTACTT
>SBBH01000029.1 GCA_005239795.1 Planctomycetales bacterium | reverse complement strand
GAAAAAATCAAAGCAGACGCCTCCCCCCCGCATCATTGCCCCCAGCCTCGACCCCGAGCACCCCAGCGCCGCCGAGGAACCCTGGCGGATTTTTAGGATCATGGGGGAGTTCGTCGAGGGGTTCGAAACCCTCTCGAAGGTCGGGCCGGCGGTCACGATCTTCGGCTCGGCCCGCGCCGCTCCCCAGGACCGCTACTACAAGCTGGCCGAGAGGATCGCCGCGGGGATCGCAAAGCTCGGGTTCGCGGTGATCACCGGCGGCGGCCCCGGAATCATGGAGGCGGCCAACAAGGGGGCCAAGCGCGCCGGCGGGAAATCGATCGGCCTCAACATCGACCTGCCGTTCGAACAGCACCCGAACCGCCACCTCTCGACCCTGATCAACTTCCGATACTTCTTCTGCCGCAAGGTCTGCTTCATCAAGTACACGAGCGCCGTCATCATCTTCCCGGGCGGCTACGGAACCCTGGACGAATTTTTTGAGCTCATCACCCTGATCCAGACCTTAAAAATCAAGAAGATCCCGATCATCCTTGTCGGAAAGAATTTCTGGAAGGGGCTCCTGCGCTGGCTAAACCGGAAGATGCTGGGCCGCGGCTACATCTCGCCGGAGGACCTGAAATTCTTCATCCTCGCCGACACGGCCTCGGATGTCGTGCGCCGCATCAAGAAGACAAAGGTCCAATACAGTATTCTGGAGTATGCGGACAGAACGTAGAAGAAGTACTGAGTGCTGAGTTTGAATATGAACATGGAAAAACACCTCTCAGGACTCAGAACTCAGCACCCAGGACTTCCTCAGCGCGTCCTGATCTTCTCCGCTTCTGCCGGAGCCGGGCATGTGCGCGCCGGCCAGGCGCTGGAGGCCGCTTTTCGGGCGGCGGGCCCGCCGGGGCTCGAGGCCCGCCATGTCGACGTCCTGACGCTCGCCAACGGCGTCTTCCGCCATCTCTACTCAAAAGCTTATCTGGAATTCGTCGGCACGGCCCCCGCCATGTTCGGCTACCTCTACGACAAGACCGACCGCCCCTCCCGTTCGGGCCGCTACCCCGGCGACAAGATCCGCCTCGCCTTCGACAAGCTGAACACCGGCCGGTTCGTGGAATTCTTAGACGAGTTCCGGCCGGACCTGATCGTCAACACCCATTTCCTGCCGGCGGAGATCGTCGCGAACCTCAAGCAGAAGGGAGAGATCCGCGTCCCCCACGCCGTGGTCATCACCGACATCGAGGCCCACCGGTACTGGGTCTACCCCGCGGTCGACCGCTATTTCGTCGCCTCCTGGGAAGCGCACGCCTACCTCCGGCGCCTGGGAGTCCCTGAACAGCGCATCAGCGTAAGCGGCATTCCGATCGACCCGGTCTTCCGGGAGCCCAAAGGGCGCCGCGAATCCCGCGCGATCCTGGGGCTCGATCCCCACCTGCCCGTGGTCCTCGTCCTGGCCGGGGGATTCGCCGTGGGCCCGATCGACGAGATCGTCGAGGCGCTCCTTGAGGTGCCGCTCCCCCTCCAGATCGCCGTCATGACGGGCAAGAACGACCAGATGCGCCGCAAGCTCGCGGCACGTTTCGCGGTCCGCAAGCCCACTGGCGCCTGGAAGACGCTCAAGGCGCGCCTCAGCCGCAAGCGCAAACCCCCGGCCAATCCCGAGAACCTGCGCCATCTGCACCTGGCGGGGTTTGCCACGAACATCGACATCTGGATGAGCGCGGCGGATCTCCTTGTCACGAAGCCCGGGGGCCTGACCACCGCCGAGGCGCTCGCCAAGGGACTACCGATGCTGCTCGTGAACCCGATCCCCGGACAGGAATCCCGAAACAGCGACTACCTCCTCGAGAAGGGGGCGGCCGTGAAAGCCTCCAATCCCGCGATGCTCTCCTACAAGGTGGCGCGGCTTCTCGCGAACCCCGCGGAGTTGACGGGTCTGGCGCGCGCCGCCGGCCGGATCGCCCGCCCGGACGCCTCGGCCGAGATCGCGCGGGCATTGCTGAGGGAACCCGCCTTCCTCCAGCAGACACAAACAGATTTGTCGGGCACAGCCTAGGCGCCTGCCATGGATTTCCTCAAGGAGACCGTCGACGTCATCCTGCACCTCGATGCCCACGTGAACGCCTGGATCGGGACGCTGGGGCCTTGGATCTACCCTCTCCTCTTTCTCGTGATCTTCTCTGAAACGGGGCTGGTGGTGACGCCGTTTCTGCCAGGGGACTCGCTTCTCTTCGCCCTGGGGGCCTTGAGCGCCACGGAAAATGCAGAGCTCAGCCTCCCGCTCCTGGCCGTCCTCCTCGTGGCCGCCGGAATCCTCGGGGATGCCGTCAACTACGCCTGCGGGCGCTACGTCGGCCCCAAGGTGTTCACGAGCGAGACCTCGCGCCTCTGGAACAAGGACCATCTCTTGAAGGCGCAAGCCTTCTACGACCGGCACGGCGGGAAGGCGATCGTCTTCGCGCGGTTCGTGCCGATCCTCCGGACCTTCGCCCCCTTCGTGGCGGGGATCGGGCGCATGCAGTACCCGCGCTTCGCCTTCTTCAACGTCTCGGGGGCGATCGCATGGGTGCTGGGGTTTTTGATCGCAGGCCACATCTTCGGCAACATCCCCGCCGTGAAGCGCAACTTCCACATCGTGATCTTCGGGATCATCGGCGTCTCGTTCCTTCCCGTGATCGTGGAGTACGTCCGCGCAAAAGCCGCGTCGAAACCCGCCGCCGGCGCCTGACCGTATGCCGATCTCCATCACGACCCTGGAGTCCTTGACGCCTGAATTGAGCAAGACGTTTTTCGGCTGATGTTTCTTGAAAAAGGCGAACCTTGACCGAAGGGGGACGTCCGGGTCCTCGGTTTTCCCTGGTAGTCAAGCCTCTTGCGCGCTGGCCGAGTGATCCGTAAGATCGCCACATGGAAGCCGGATTTCCGCTGGGACTGGCCTACGACGACGTGCTTCTGGTGCCCCAGCGTTCCGACATCCTCCCCGCCCAAGCCGACACAAAGACGCGCCTGACCGATTCGATCACGCTGGGGATCCCGCTCCTCTCCTCCCCCATGGACACGGTGACGGAGTCGACCCTCGCGATCGCGATCGCCCAGGAAGGGGGGTTGGGGGTCATCCACCGGAATCTCGACATTGAATCCCAGGTGCGCGAGGTAGAAAAAGTTAAGCGCTCGGCAAACGGCATCATCCCCTCCCCGCGCACGGTGACGCCGGACCAGACGATCGGCGAGGCGCGCCAGCTCATGGAGAGCCATCACATCTCGGGGTTGCCGGTCCTCGAGGACAGTGGACGCGTCGCCGGGATCCTCACGATGCGGGATCTCAGGTTCCAGAAAGACCTGTCGGCCAAGGTCTCCGCGGTCATGACCAAGGGCCATCTCGTGACGGCGCCGCCGGATACCACGCTTGAGCAGGCCAAGGGGATCCTCCACGCCAACAAGGTGGAAAAGCTCATTTTGGTCGACAAGGACCGGCGCTTGAAAGGGCTCATCACAATCAAGGACATCAACAAGCTCCTGCAGTTCCCGGTCGCCTGCCGCGACGAGCGGGGACGCTTGCGCGTCGGGGCCGCGGTCGGCGTCAATGACGACGAGCGGGTCGATGCCCTCATCGCCAAGGAGGTCGACCTCGTCGTGATCGACACCGCGCATGGCCACACGGGGAACGTCCTGGCGGCCCTCGCGCGCATCAAGAAGAAGCACAAGATCGCCGTCGCGGCCGGGAACGTCGCCACGGCCGAGGCGACGCGGGATCTCATCGCCGCCGGCGCCGACATTGTGAAGGTCGGGATCGGCCCCGGCTCGATCTGCACCACGCGCGTCGTGGCAGGGGTGGGCGTGCCGCAGTTCTCAGCCGTCCTCGAGTGCGCCCGGGCCGCCGCCGCGACCAAAACGCCGATTGTCGCCGACGGGGGGGTCCGCTACTCCGGCGACGCCGTCAAGGCGCTCGCGGCTGGCGCCGCCGCGATCATGGTGGGGTCGCTCTTCGCCGGGACGTCGGAGAGCCCCGGCGAGACCGTGCTCTACCAGGGGCGCTCCTTCAAGACGTTCCGGGGGATGGGATCCTTGGGCGCGATGGTCCAAGGCTCGAAGGAACGCTACCGCCAGGGAGAGATCGAAAAGAGCCAGAAACTCGTCCCCGAGGGGATCGAGGGGCGTGTCCCCTTCAAGGGCCCCCTGGCCGACGTCGTCTACCAGTTCGTAGGCGGGATCCGCGCCGGGATGGGGTACGTCGGCGCCAAGACGCTGGGCGACCTCCGCACACGCGCGCGCTTCGTGCGCCAGACTGCCGCCGGGCTCCACGAAAGCCATCCCCACGACATCCAGATCACGCAGGAACCGCCCAACTACTGGGCGCAATAGAGGAAGCGGATAGTGGTTAGTAGATAGTGGTTAGAACTGATAGCTTCTAACCACTATCTACTAACCACTAACCACTGCAACACTGTTCAACAACCGATCGACTGCGACCATTGCGCAGAAAACGATGCTCACCACGCCGTTGACCGTGAAAAAGGCCGCGTCCACCTTTGAGAGATCTCCCCCCGAGACGAGCGAGTGCTCATAGACAAGCATGACGCTCGCGACCGCCCAGGCAACCCAAAAGAGCCACCCCGCTTCGCTCACGAAAGGGACCGCCGCCAGCGCCAGCGCCGCCGCAACATGGAAACCGCGCGCGATGTCGAGCGCCCGGTGGACACCCCGGCCGGCGGGGATCGAATGCAGCTTGTTCCACCGGTCAAACAGGGCGTCCTGGCAGGCGTAGATCACGTCGAAGCCGGCGACCCAGAACGTCACCGCCGCCGCCAGGAGAAAAGGCACCCATGGAAAGGGATCGAATGTGGGGTTGACGGCGAGCCACCCCCCCACCGGCGCGCAGGCCAAGGCCAGCCCTACCGCGATGTGGCACATCGATGTGAAACGCTTCGTCAGGGAGTATCCCGTCACCAGGAAGAATGCGATCGGCGAAAGCAAAAACGTCGTCTCGTTCAAAAACAAGGCCGATGCAAAAAACCCCGCGGCTGAGACGGCGAAAAGCGTCCAGGCCCCGGCGACCGTCACCTCCCCCGTCACCAGGGGCCATTTCTTCGTGCGGGGATTCTTGCGGTCGTAGCGCAAGTCCACGAGGCGGTTGAAAGCCATCGCGGCCGTGCGGGCCGTCACCATCGCGGCCAGGACAAGGGCGAGCTTCCGCCATTCCACCAGATGGCTGCCATGCGCCCAGAAGAAACCCAACAGAGCGAACGGCAAAGCGAAAATGGTGTGCTCAAGCCGGACCAGACGCGCGAGAGCCGACAGCGAATTCGACACGGTGCTTTAAATCCGAAACACGAAATCCGAAATCTGAAACAAACAGCCAAATTTGAATGTTTCAATGAGCCAAACGTGCGTTTGGAATTTTTCCGTTTCGGTCATTCGAATTTGTTTCGTGCTTCGAGCTTCGAATTTCGGATTTATAAAGCTACCGCTTTTTCTTCTTTTTAAATGGGTTGAGGTCCTCCAGTTCATCCTTGAGCTTGTCCTCGAGCTGGTTTTTCTGCTTCTCCTTCTTCTGCTTGAGCATGTTGGAGATAGCCCGTTTCTGGATGTTGCTCATGAGCTTCCCCTCGTTCCAATCGGGAGCGGTCGCCGTCCCCGTGATCACGTGCGGTTCCCCCACATACTCCCGCCAAAGCTCCTTGACCTCCGGGTCGCCGAAGGAGTCCTCCGAAACGGTGTAGCGGATCGCGAACGTCTGCTTGTCCACCTCGCCGGGGACCGACAGAACCCCCTGAGACACCGTCGCGATCGACAGGATATTGTCGATCTTGGGAGCGCTCATCGCGTAGTCGACGCCGATCTTCACCTGCTGTCCCAGTTCGCTCATGCGCGTCTGGAGCTTCGCAAAGGTTTCCGGCTTGAGGTGCCCCGACAGAAATCCCAGGGAGCCTTGGATCGAAGCGAACCCTTTTTCGAACATCGCGATCTGTCCGAGATTGACGCCGGAAACGCCGAGGCCCCCCTTCCCCGTGGCGCTCGCCCAAAGCGCCTGGGCGTCAAAAAGACCCTGGGCGGCGATCTCGACCGTGCCGTCGAGCCTCGCCACCGCCCCCTGTGCCAGGCCCAGGCTGAACGCCCTCAAGTAGCGGTCCGAAAACGCCCCGCCAAAGGCGAAGCCGTCGAACGACAGGCGCGCCCCCTGCCGGAATGAAGGGGTCACATCGGCGTCGACCGCAAACGAGAGGGCCCCTCCCAGGCGGCCCGCGCCGGTCCCTTCCAGCGCCAACTTCCCCGCTGCCGCCCTGAGGTCGAGAACCACCTTGTCGAAAGCCGCCGCCGGATGCTCAAGCGCCGCAAGCCGCAATTGTCCCCGGCCGTCAATTCCCGCCAGAAGCGGTAAAATCCCCTCCTCGGCCGGCACCGCAAAGCGCGAGACGGCGAAATCCAGATCGAGCCCCGCCAGGCGCGTCGTCTCGCCCACGGCCAGGTCCCGGTAAACGAGTTCTCCCTGCCGG
>SBBH01000098.1 GCA_005239795.1 Planctomycetales bacterium | reverse complement strand
GACCCGCCGATACCGCTCACGGCCGTTTCCGCCAACGGCCACTGGAAAGCCCAGGCCCTCCCAGCCAACAGCAACCGGGCTGCCTCCTCGCAGGCGATCCTGTACAAACATGAAGCGACCGGAGACGCCGCCCAATGGATTGCCCCCCTGACGAACCCGATCATGCCCCAGGAGATCCGCGTGTCGAACAGCGGCCACGTGGTGACCCTTGACAATTGGGGAGAGCCCGGCTCCGGTAAGGAGGTCGTAGCAATCTACGGCCCCGACGGCCTCCTGCGCAGGCAGTATGCCCTGGCAGACCTCTTCACCGCGCAGGAAATTAAGAGTCGGGTTGACCGGCCCCTCTTCGACCGCCCCTGGCGGGAGGAGGCAATCGATTTTTTCTCCGCCGATGCCGCCACCTGGACGATCCGGACCGCCTGGGGGAAGGTGCTCCGATTCCATCTTGAGACGGGGAGCTTCACGGCAACAGCTGGGGATCTATACGTCCTTCGCCGGACCCCTTCGGGCTCAGCCCTCTATCGCGCCCCGGCGGCCGGCGGTGCGGCGGGCCTGGTCCCCTGCCTCGGGATCGACCTGCCAGTCGACGCCCTGTTTTGCGTACGCAGTTCATCAAAAGAGGCCGGCGGCCTGGGGCGGCTTGTCGTCGACGGCCGGGGCTTGACGCACGTCAAGACCCTTGCGATCGAAAGCACCCAGGAGCGGGAGGATGTTTTTAGAACCACGGGGGCGGGCTCAGCGACAATACGCCTCACGAATCCCCGTTCGGGATTTGACGCGACGATCCCTGTGCGCATCCACTAAACGCGAAACCTAGGACTGCCGTACCGGTCGGAAGAGGGCCTGCTGGTGGCAGGCCCTCGCCTTCTAGAGAAAAGACGCGGATCGTGATTCGTGGTTCGTCGTTCGCAGACCAACGAACGACGAAACCCGAACGATAAGGATTCGCGCAAAAATAACTGCACAGTTATGTGTGTTGTGTCTGGGAATGGACAAAGTAGAAATCCTTCACGTCCTCGCGGCTGAAGAGGCGAAAGAGCGCCCGGCGCGCCTCGGTCGACTCCGTCACCATGAAGCGCGGTAGAAAACGCGGCGAGCGCAGGATCCCCTCCTTCAAGAGCCTCGAGACGTACGGGACGTTCTGAATCGACATCTTCCCGAGCGAAAAGACCGCCAGGTCCATCCCGCCGATCCACGACTTGAAGACATCGATGAACCCCTGGAAATAGATCGAGTCTTTCGTGTACCCGCCGCCGCGGTAAGCCCGCTCGCAGATCGAAAACGCTTCGCTCAAGTCGAACTGCCACTTCTCGACCAGGGCCGAGAACGCCTCGGGAAAGCTCTCCCCTTTGAGCATCATGTCGACGGCCAGGGCCCGGCCGCCGATCACGCGCAGCCGGTTGGGCGTCAGGAAGCGCCTCATGTACTCGGAGAAAATCGCGTATCCCTCCTGATCCTGGAGATATCCCGGAAGCCCTACGCCGAAGATTTTTAAGGGCTGGCTGAACCCGTTGTGGGACGTCAGGACATGGATCGAGATCTCATGTTCGGACACGGCCAGGATTTCGCTGCGGGTATAGTAGGTCTTGTCGCGGATCACGACCGACTGCTCGCCCGCGGCGGCGTTGGCGGACAGGTGCTCGCGGACCTTGATGGCGCAGCGGAACGGGGCTTGCTTGGCGTAGTAAGCCGCCCCTTCCTCCAGGATCGCCCGGGCCTGCTGCGGCGTCAGGGTCGCCGCCTCGACCTCCGGCTGGAGCGTCACGAAATGGTGCGCCTCCTCCAGGTAAGGTGCGCTTCCGTTCTCGTCGAGGCGCGGCCCGAAAAGTTTCACCGACACCGCGCGGAAGCGCGGCGTGCCGACCGCCTCCACAAGGTCCAGGTACGTGAGAAGCTCCTCGCGCTTCTTATCGTAGAGCCTCGCAAACCCGGCATCACGGATCCGGGAGGTCGGGATCCGGGCCAGCTCCTCGCGCACGTTGTCCGGGTCGAACCGCAGTGGAACGTAGGAAAATCGCGGGATGTGGCGGTATTTCGACGCGAAGAACTTGTCGCGCTCAGCCAGTGTGTTCACCGGGTTGATGTACTTCAAGATCTTGAGTTGGCGGTTGACGTCGACGATCAGGCGGTCGGCCTTCGCGAGCGCCCCGTTGGGATCGAGGTCCCTCAAAGGCTCCGGCCAATGGCGGTGTCCCTTCTTCACCCTTCAATTCTACCCGCCTAAATTGGGGTCCGGTGCATGTTGTTTGGTTTTCGCGGACCCCAATTTAGAATATCCGCGTGATCGATTTCCACCTGCACGCCCGGAAAAAGCGCGGCTGGACCTTGAAGATCCTGCGCCTCTACGACCGGGCGGGGGTCCACCGCGCCGTGACGTTCGGACTGGGCGACGCCTTGGGCGAAATGACGAACCCAGAGGTGCTCGCCCTCTGCCTCAAGCACCCCGACCGCCTGATCCCCTTTGCGCACGTTCGCCTCGGCCGCGACACGGCGCGGACCGTCAAATCCCTGGCGGAGGAGGGATTCCGGGGGTTGAAAGCCATCTGGCCCATCGCCCCCTACGACGACAAACGGTTCTGGCCCCTCTACGAAGAGGCGGCGCGCCTGGCCCTGCCGATCCTCTTTCACACCGGAATCGTCCTGCGCTCAAAGGTGGATGAGAGGCAGCCCGTGTCGAGCCTCTGGATGCGTCCCGGGACGCTCGACCTCGTGGCGCGGCGCTTTCCCAAACTCAAGATCGTCGCGGCGCACCTCGGGGGGCCGTGGTTCGACGAGGCGTTCATGATAAGCCGGGTTCATCCGAACGTTTGGCTCGATGTCTCCTCCGGCTCCGGTTGGAGATCGAAAGGGATGAACGCGCGCTATTTTGGCGAAAAACTCGGCTGGTGGAACGGTTTTGTAAAGCTCATCTTCGCCACCGACCAGCCGCACACGAAACTCTCCCCGGCCGACGCCGTCCGGGAGTGGAAGGGAATCCTCGCCGCCGCCAGAGCTTCACAATCGACCCAAAAGCGTTTTTGGAGTGCGAACGCTTCTGAGATATTGAACATGAAATTTCTCGTCGTTTTGGGATTTTGGATTTTTCTTCTATGAGGTTTTTCGCCGTCGCTGTGGACCTCGGTGGGACCGCCATAAAATCCGGCCTTGTCGACGCCGGCGGCCGGATCCTCGCCCAGCGCGAGCGCCCCACCGACCGGAACGCCTCGATCCCTTTCCAGCCGGGGATGTTGGGGCATCCGCCGACGATCCGCCCGCGCGCGTCGGCGAGCCCCGGCGTCGCCAGGCCGATTCCTGCCACAGCCAAGCGCTGCTCTTGGGCGTGCACCAGAAGGGCGGCAATCTCGCAAGCGACGAGTTCCAGAAGGTACGAGCTCGAGGCGTTCCGGTCGGTGGGGCGCTCGCGCTGGGCGAGGATCCGGCCGCCGGCGTCGACAAGGCCGGATTTTATGGCGGTCCCACCGAGG
>SBBH01000155.1 GCA_005239795.1 Planctomycetales bacterium | reverse complement strand
CGCCGCGAGGAGAGTGTCTGGACCGCGGCGCGCACGGCCGACGGGGTCCTCGCGGCGGCCAAGGGGAAGACGTTCGAGGTCCAGACCCCCGTCTCTCTGAAGAATCTCTCCGCCGTGATCGGCATCAAAACCGGCGATCTCATCAAGGCGCTCATGGATCTGGGGGTCATGTCCACGATCAACCAGGTTCTTGACGCCTACGCGGTGGGCTTGATCTCCGAGAAATTGGGGATCGCGATCGAGGTCCAAGAGTCCCAGACCCTTGAGGAGGAAGCGCTCACCCCCAAGAAATCGAGCCCGAAGGATCTAAAACCCCGTCCTCCCGTGGTGACCGTGATGGGGCATGTTGACCATGGGAAGACCACATTCCTCGACCGCGTCCGTAAGACCGATGTGGCCGCGGGCGAGGTGGGGGGGATCACCCAGCACATTGGAGCCTACCGGGTGGAAACACCCCACGGAGCGGTGGTCTTCATGGACACGCCGGGCCACGCCGCTTTCACCCGGATGCGCGCGCGCGGCGCCAATGTCACCGACCTTGTGGTCTTGGTCGTGGCCGCCGACGATGGGGTGATGCCCCAGACGGAGGAGGCCGCCAACCACGCCAAGGCCGCGGGCGTTCCCGTGATCGTCGCCGTGAACAAGATCGACAAGGCCAACGCCGACCCGCGCCGCGTGATGGAACAGCTCTCGCGCCTCGGGCTCATCCCCGAGGCTTGGGGAGGGAAGACCGGTTTCATGGAGGTCTCGGCTCTCACGGGGAAGGGAATCCCGGAGCTCCTGGACCGCATCCATCTTGAGGCGGAGGTCCTGGACCTCAAGGCCAATCCCAAGGCGTCCGCTCAAGGGACGGTGATCGAGGCGTGCGTCTCCGAGGCGCGGGGGATCGCGGCGACGGTCCTGGTGAAGGACGGGACGCTCAAGGTGGGAAACGCGGTGGTCTGCGGGCACGCTTACGGCAAGGTCCGCGCGATGATGGACGATGCCGGCCGGGCACTCCAGGAGGCCGGCCCCTCGACGCCTGTCCAACTCATGGGGCTTTCGGAAGTTCCCGAGGCGGGAGCCAGGATGTTCGCCGTCGGCGACATCGATCAGGCCCGCCAGGTCGCTGCCGAGAAGGCCCACAAGCTGCGCGAGGTCGAGATCGCCCGAAAGCAGCATGTGACGCTCGAGAATCTCTACAGCCACCTCGAGGAGAAGAAGGCCAAGGAGTTCAACGTCGTTGTGAAAGCCGATGTCAAAGGGTCCATGGAGGTGGTCGCGCAGGCGCTTTCGGACCTCTCGACCGAGGAGGTCCGGGTACGGGTCCTCCACCAGGGGGTCGGCGCCATCAGCGAATCGGACGTACTCCTGGCGCATGCCTCCGACGCGGTGATCGTGGGGTTCCACGTGGTGGCCGAGGACAAGGCGTTGGCTTTAGCCTCCGGCAGCGGCGTCGAGATTCGGACCTACCAGATTATCTACAAGATGACGGAGGATATCCAAAAATCGCTTGAGGGACTCCTCGAACCCGAGACGCGAGAAGTCGCGCTGGGGCGGCTTGAGGTCCGCCAGATCTTTCACGCCTCCCGCGTGGGGGCGATCGCGGGGTGCCTGGCGGTTTCGGGCGTCGTGCGCCGCGGCGCCCACGCGCGCATTGTGCGGGACGGCGTCGTCGTCCACGAGGGGAAGCTCGATTCGCTCCGCCGCTTCAAAGACGACGTGCGCGAGGTGAAGGAGGGGCTTGAGTGCGGCGCCCGCGTGGCCGGCTTCGACGACGTCAAGCCCGGCGACGCGATCGACGTCTATGAGTTCCAGAAGGTGGCGCGCACGTTCGGGTCGGCCGCAAAGGCCGCTAAGAGCAGCGTGTGAACGACCGCATCGCCTTCCTCTCGAAGGTCGACATCTTCAGCCGCTTTGAGCCTGAGGACATGGCGAAGGTGGCGGGGGTTCTCGAGGAGCGCGTTTACGAAAAAAGGGCGCACATCTTTTCCCAGGGGGACCCCGGCGGCACGGTCTATCTCATCTGGGCCGGAGTGGTCCACATCACGCGCAAACAGCCCAAGGGGGGCGCGGTGGTCCTGGCGCGCCTTTCGCAAGGGGAGATCTTCGGCGAGATGTCATATTTCGACGGGAGGCTCCGTTCGGCCGACGCCGTTGCGGCGACCAAGGCATCGCTTTTTGTGGCGGACCGGCCCGTCTTGGACAGGCTTTTTGCGGACGACCTGTCGCTGGCCAACAAGATCCTTCTCGGGATCATTCGCAAGATGAGCGAGCGTTTGAAGAAAGTCGACGATCAACTGGAAGGGTTCCAGGACCTGATCCGCTACTTCTAGAGTGCTTGCCGACATGAGAAATGTGGCATGCGCAGACCATTCCGGCGCATTGCGCATGACGCGTGACTCATGACGAAAAAGAACGTTGTTCTTCCCTGCCTGGGAGCTCACATGTCGATCGCCGGCGGGGTCGAGAAGGCGGTCGAGCGTCTCGCGTCCGTGGGGGGGACCGCCCTCCAAATTTTCACGTCGAGTTCCAACCAGTGGCATGCGCGCCCTATCCCCGAGAGCCAAGCCGCGGCGTTCAAGAAGGCGGTCGGGGCTCACGGCGTGCGGTTCGCCTTTGCGCATGACTCCTATCTCATCAACGCGGGATCGCCGGACAACGCGCTCTGGCAGCGGTCGATCTCGGCCTTGATCGGAGAGCTCGAGCGGGCCGAGCAGCTGGGCCTGACCTATGTCGTCATGCACCCCGGCGCGCATGTTGGATCTGGGGAGGAGGCCTGTTTCGCCAGGATCGCGAAGGGCCTGGACGAAGTTCATGCGCGCACCCGGGGATTCCAAGTGCGTATCTGCCTCGAGGTCACTGCCGGCCAGGGAACGAACGTTGGCTTCAAATTCTCCCACATGCAGGAGATCTTAGGCCGCGCGAAGGAGCCCGAGCGCGTGGGGCTGTGTCTCGATACTTGCCATCTTCTGGCCGCCGGATACGAGATCCGCACGCGCGAAGGGTATGAGGCGACGCTCGCCGAACTCGACGGAGCCGTGGGGCTTTCGCGCGTGAAATGTTTCCACCTGAACGACGCTAAGAAGGACCTCGCCAGCCGCGTCGATCGGCACGAGCAGATCGGCAAGGGATTCTTGGGCCTGGAACCCTTCCGGATGATCCTGAACGACCCGCGCTTTGCAGGCCTGCCCATGGTTCTCGAGACTCCTAAGGGAGAGGATCTCGCGGAGGATCGGGAAAATCTCGGGATCCTGCGCTCCTTGATCACGCAGACATGATGGCGGTTTCTTCCTGGCTGGCGGCCATTCATCGTCTCGGGTTATCAAGGGCGCGCGCGACACCCAGAAGGGTTTTCAGTAGAATTTGAGCGATGTCCACGATTCGCGTCCTGCCGCCCGAGACCGTCGAGAAGATCGCCGCCGGTGAGGTGGTGGAGCGCCCCGCCTCGGTCGTCAAGGAGCTCGTCGAGAATGCCCTCGACGCCGGAGCCTCCCGCATCACCGTCGAGATCGAGGAGGGGGGCTGCAAGGTCCTGCGCGTCATCGACGACGGGGTCGGCATGGACATCGAGGATCTGGCCGAGGCGGTGAAAAGCCACGCCACGAGCAAGATTGCCAGCGCCGACGACCTCTTTCGCGTGGAGACGTTCGGATTCCGCGGGGAAGCCCTGGCGGCGATCGGGGCGGTTTCTCGGATGACGATCACGTCGTGCCCCGCCGGCGGCTCTGGAGGGGGCGTGATCGACGTCGAGGGAGGCCAGGCGAAGGGACCGCGCCCGGCGGGCGCCCCGCCGGGAACGCGGATCGAGGTGCGCGACCTTTTTTTCAATGTCCCGGTCCGCAAGAAATTCCTGCGCGCGCCGGCCACCGAGGCGGCCCATATCCAGGAATGGATTTACCGCTTCGCCCTGGCCCATTTGGAGATTTCCTTCTTTTTGCAGGCCGATGCCCGCCAGGTCCTGCGCGCCTTTCCTGCGGCGTCGGTCCACGAGAGGATCCGTTTTCTTTTCGGGCCCGACGTCGATAAGGAGCTTGTCCCGGTGGATCACTGGGAGGGGGGGATGCATCTCGCGGGCGCCGTTTCGCGCCCCGGCGTCCACCGCACCAGCGCCAAGCAGCAGATGTTGTTCGTCAACGGCCGGTTCGTCCGGGACCGAATCGTTGGCGCCGCGCTGCGTCAGGCGTACGAAACCTTGGTCCCGCGCGGCCGCTACCCGGCGTCTTTCCTTTTTTTGGCCCTGCCGGCTGACGCGGTCGACGTGAACGTCCATCCTACCAAAACCGAGGTGCGGTTCCGAGACGCCGCGCGCGTCCATCCGTTCGTCCGGACAGCGTTGGCTCAGGCGCTCCGCGCGGGACACGGAGGCCCGGCGCATGAAATCGCCGAAGGGGGCCAGGCGCCGCCGGGGTCGGTCCTGCGCGCCGCCGAGTCGGGCGCGGCCTATGGATTCAACCCGCCGCGCTTTGACGCCTCGCCGCCGGAACCCTTTGCTCCCAAGGAAGCCGTCTCGCCCTTGGAGCGCCAGAACGAGATCGACCCGGCACTGTTGCCAGAGCCGGAACTGCGCCATCTCCAGGTACACAAGATGTTTCTCGTGGTGGAGACGCCCGAGGGGATCGAGATTTTCGACCAGCATGCCCTGCACGAACGGATTCTCTATGAGGAGCTCAAGCGAAAAAGTGAAAAAGCTGTGGTCGAAAGCCAGCAGCTTCTGATCCCCGAAGTCCTGGAATTTTCTCCGGTCGAGGCCGCACAGATTCTGGAGGCCAAGTCGCTTCTGGCGACTCTGGGGTTCGACGTGGGGGAGTTCGGCGGCGGGGCGCTGGCGGTCCACGCCGCGCCGTCGGTCCTGGCTGGGCGACGCCTGCGCGACTTCTTCCGGGTTTTGCTCGAGCGCTGGGAAGAGGACTGCGGGGACGATCCGGGAAACCTGCGAGACAAGATTGTGCGGATCGTGGCCTGCCAGGCGGCGGTGAAGGCGGGGGATGCGCTCTCGGCCGAGGTGGTCCGGAGCCTGCTCGCCAGGCGCAGTAGGGCGGATTTTCCTGGCTGCTGCCAGCATGGACGTCCCACCTCGTTTTCGATCACTGTCAAGGAGCTCGAGAAGCGGTTTCTGCGCAGGTAAGGACTCGCGCGAAAAAAATGGAACGAAAAGACGACCGAATCAAAACGGCTCATTGCGAAAGAATCGATCAGTTATTTTCGCGCGAATCCTGACCGTGGCGTCCTGGTTTCGTTCCGGCGATTTCGAGGCAACGGTTCTTCCCAACGGCATCCGCCTGCACGCCGTGCGGGCGCCGCGTTATAAGACGACATTGGTGACGGCGTTCGCGCGCTCGGACCTGGGAGACCGGGCCGCTTGGACCGCGCTTCTCCCCTTCGTCTTGAAACGCGGCTGTCGGGCGTTCCCCACCGAGGCGTCCCTGCGGCGGCATCTCGAAAGGCTCTGCGGCACGACACTCGAGGCGGGCGTCCACCGGTTCGGCTCCCACCAGATCGTTTCCTGGGAGCTGGAAATCCCTTGCGAGCGCTTTTTGCCTATCGTCTTGCGACGGGATTTTCTGGGAGAAGCGTTCGAGGTTCTGCGCGATCTTTGGGCCGATCCGCTCGTCCAAGGGGGGGCTTTCCGCTCCGATTATGTCGCGCGCGAAAAGGCGAATTTGGCCGCGCAGATCCGGTCGCTCGTTGAGCAGAAGGACCGGTACGCCTATGAGCGTTGCCGTGCGCTCATGGCCGGGAAGACGGCGCTCGCCATTCATCCCTATGGGACGCTTGTGGATCTTGAAATGGTGCGTCCCGGATCGCTCTGGTCGCATTACCGGACGTGGCTTGAGCGCGCTCCCGTCGATCTCTACGCGATGGGGCCTGAGGCGCCCCAAGAGATTCTCAAGCGCGCCATGCCCGCTCTGACATTCCCCCGGCGGGCCGCCTCTTCGGCGCCGGCGCGCCCCACGTTTGTGAAGTTCTCTGGCGTTCGCCGCCGCGCCGAGCGCGCGCGCGTGGCTCAAGGGAGGATTTGCCTGGGGTTCGCGACGAACATCGACCCGTGGGACGACGGGCGCGCTTCGGATGCATTTCTTGTCTACAACGGCATACTCGGGGGATACCCCCATTCGCGGCTTTTCCAACAGACGCGCGAAAAGGAGAGCCTCGCCTATTCCATTTCGAGCGTCGCCGACCGTGCCACCGGATGGTTGTTCGCGGAGGCTGGCGTCGCCCCGGGAAACCGCCAGAAGGCGCTCGTCTCGATCCTGAGGCAGGTCGACTCCCTCGCTCGGGGGCGGATCGAGCGGAAAGAATTCGCCCTCACGGTTGCGGCAATGCGACAAGGTCTTCGACGTCTGGTGGACCTGCGCGCCGCCCAGATCGACGCCCACTACGAGGAGGGATTGTTGGGGCGCACCTTTACGCGCTCGGCGGCCCTGGCACGCCTCACCGAGGTCACGCTTGAGGATGTGCGCCGCGTCGCGGGGTCTGTCCGCCTGGCGGCCTCCTTCTTCCTGGGGCCCGCATGAGAAAAGCGCTTGGGCGCCCCAGCTGGCGTGTCGAGCGGCGTTTCGACCCGGTCTTCCGCGAGGCGATTGTCCGGGCGGTGCGGCCGGGGTTCCCGACGCTTCTTTTTGCGCCTTGCCGGGGGACCTTGCAAAAGTTCGCCCTCGTGGCGGTGGATTGTGGCGCGGCGGATCTGGTTCTGGGCGCCGGGGTTCGGCGCCGAGAGCTTCCTGCAGGGACCGCTCATTTCCTCGAACATCAGCTTTTCGAGGGGGAGTCGGCGAACGCCTTCGATTTCTTCGCCAAGCTCGGTGCCTCCGCCAACGCCTACACCGATTACGGGGAGACCGCCTACCACGTTTCCTGCGTCGACCGCTTTCCCGAGGCGCTCGCGCATCTCCTGCGGTTTGTGCGCGCGCCGCACTTCACCCAGGACACGGTCGAGAAAGAAAAGGGGATCATCGCTGAGGAGATCCGGATGTATCGGGACGATCCTGACAGCGCCTGCCTGCAGATCCTCCATGAGGCGCTTTTTGCCAGGCACCCGGCGCGCCTGGATATCGCGGGGACTTTCGCCAGTATCCGGCGCGTGACCCCCGCGACGCTCTACGAGGCGTACTGGGCTTTCTACCATCCGGCGCGCATGGTGGTGGTCGTCGCGGCGGATATTCCCCTGGGAGCGGTTCTGGCGATTCTCGAGAAGACGTGTGCCGAGGCGCCAGCCGGACACCCCCGTCCCTGGCGGCCGGCCCGCCGGCGCTCTGTCTCGGAGCCATCGCGCGTGGCGCGTCGCTGGGTCCGCCGGCACCTAGCGATCCCCCTACCGAAACTCCTCATCGCTTTCAAGGAAGGGGCGACGGGCCTGCGGGGTGTTCCTCTCTTGCGTCAGAGGTTCTCGACGGCGTTCCTGGGAGATCTTCTTTTCGGTCCTGGCTCGCTCTTTCATCAGGAAGCGGCAGCGGGAGGGCTGATCGACGAGGATTTCGGGTTCGGCTATCAAGGGGATTTCGATTTTGGCTACAGCTTGGCGGGGGGGCGGACGCGAGACCCGGCGCGCCTGCGCGCCGCTCTCCTCCGGGCGGTCGAGCGGGCCGGGCGCGAGGGGATTTCCTCCGACGATTTTGAGCGGATTCGAACGAAGATGCTGGGCGGCTTCTTGAAGACATTCCACTCACCGCCTGCCTTGGGACGGACGCTGGGCGGGTGCCACCGGGCTGGGATCCATCTCTTTGACCATGCCCGCGCTCTCGCAGCGCTCAAGCCTGCGGATCTCGTGCGGCGCCTTGCGGAGCATTTCCGGGTGGACCGCTCGGCGACGGTGGTGGCGGGACATTAGGATTTCGGATTTTCTCCCGCCGGTCCTCCGAAGAGCGCGAGCTGTCTTGTCCAGTCATAGGTGTATCCGAGGAAGGAGGCGACCGTGAGCGCCGCCGCTGTCCAGAAGACACCGGGAAGGAGCCAGTCGGGGGCGGATGCCAGGGCTGCCACCACCATCACGATTTGAGCGGCCGTGGTGAGCTTCCCCAGGACTGATGGCCGGATGACGACGTTCCCCGTCAGCATGAAGGCCAGGAGAGATCCCAGCGCCAGGAGGACGTCCCGGCTGATGACGATGATGGCGATCGAGGGAGGCATCAGGCGTTCGAGATCGTTGCTTTTGGCGGCAGGCCAGATCGGACAGACGAGAAGCACCGTCGCCGTCGCCAAGAGAATCTTGTCGGCCAGGGGATCGAGGAAGGTCCCGAGCGGCGTCTTCTGCTTTAAGGTTCGGGCGAGAAAGCCGTCCACGGCATCTGTCAAAGCCAAGGCCACGAACAGGAGGAGCATCCAGCCGCGGTACTCGGGCCCCTCATCGGCGCGGATCGCCAGCATCACCAGGAGTGGCGTCAGGAGGATCCGGGCGATCGTGATGCGGTTCGGCCAGTTGAGCATCACGGCATTTTAAGGGGCCCACGGCGCATGCCCTCGGGAATTCGGCGTCCATTGAAACATGTATTTCCTGCATGATCTCTCTCCACCCCTTGCCGATCCTTCTTCTTCAAATTGCTTGTCCATTGCTGCGGGGTATGGTGACTCTGGACACGAGAGATGGGAGGTTAGCGTCTTGCGCACAGAAACGAAGGAGGCCGTGGAATCCTTGACGGTGTCCCTGGAAGGGGAGCTGGATCGGGCCATCTACGGGGAGAAGCTCCGTCAGATCCGCCAGGTGTTCGCGGAATCCCCCCGGGATCTCGACATTGATTGCGCCAGGCTCGTGCGGATCTCGCCGATGGCGGTTGCGGCCCTTGTGCGTCTGCGAGAGTTCATTGAGACGGAAGGGCACGTGATGCGCTTGGTGAACGTTTCCTCAGATGTGGCGGGTGTTTTCCAAAGGGGAGGGCTCGATCTCGCTTCGGTCGCGAAGGCCGCTCCGGTCGCCTCGCGCCTCCAGGGCGCGGCGCCTCCGCCCGCCGCCAACGTGGGAATCGCTGCCCCGGTGCGCGCGCCGGAAGCGCACGCTCCCGCCGTTTCCGCGGGGGGCGCGAACCTAGCCGGTGAGCTGGACCGCCTTAAGGAAGAACTGGCGCGTATGGAATCGGATCTTGCGACGGCGCGTGACGAGGCACATGCCGCCGCGCGCGAGCGCGAGAAGGCCCAGGAGCTGTACCTCGAATTGCGCGCGCGCGTGGAATCCCTCCGGGATGAGAACAAGAAACTCGCCGAGGAGCTCTCCAGCCGCACGCCTGAGGCGGTGCTGGCGCCCCTGGCGAACGTCCAGTCCCGGATCCGCGAGGCCTTGAAGAAGGCCGAATCGCACACCGTGGCGTTCACGGAAGCCTGCCGGGAGGTCGAGGAGGCGCTCTCAGGGATAGGGATTTCTGCCGAGGCGGCCGTGCGCGGCGGCGAGCAGCCGTTTACACAGGAATTCCTAGTGGCGATGGTGGGGCTCGACCCGACGATCAGAGACCTGGCCCGCAAGCTCCACGGTGGCATGAGCGCGGCCGAGGAAAAGCTCAGCTGCTACGTCAAGCTCTTCGGGGATCTGGGCGACAAGGGCGACAAGGACACGAAAGCCTGATTCTGAGTCTTTATCGCGAGTGGGAGCGCGCTACGCTCCTCAGCATGCATTTTTGGGTCCGGATACTTCTTGTGGCGGGGATGGCGCTGGCCGGCGCTGTTCTGGCGGCCCTGGGGATCCTCTTCCTGGCGGGTCTGGCAGGATTGGCCATCCTTTTTTATCTTGCGCTCAAGATCCGGCGGTTTTTTTCAAAACCTCGCTCGCCTTCCCGGACGTTTCGCCATCAAGGGATCGATGTCGAGGTGATCCCGCCGCCGCGGGAAGAGCGGGAATCATGAAACCCTTGACAAGGCCTGCTGTTTTTTGAGAACCTTCCAAGCGACATACGGGACCAAATTTCCCGGCGACCATGCCGTAGGGGCCACACCCGTTCCCATTCCGAACACGGCCGTTAAGCCCTGCGGGCCGATGATAGTGGGTCAACTGCGAAAGTAGGTCGTTGCCGGGGTTATTCTTCCTGAAGGCTCGCGCGAAAGCGCGGGCCTTCTTCATGAGAGTCTAGATCCTCCGGCGCGCCAGCCGCAGGGAGTTGGCCACGACGCTGACAGAGCTGGTAGCCATCGCCAGAGAAGCCAGCATCGGATCGGCCAGACCCTCCCAGCCTAAAATCGGGCCGACGACGCCCCCCGAGCGGAGGAAGGGGTGCAGGACCCCCGCCGCGATTGGGATCGCCGCGGCGTTGTAGAAAAAAGCCCAGAAGAGGTTCTGGCGGATCGTCGCGCGCGTCGCGCGTGAGATCGCGATCACCTCGGCGGCGAGCCCCGGGTCAGGCCGCAGGAGCGTCAGTCCCGCCGACTCGATGGCGATGTCGGCGCCCGAGCCCATGGCGATCCCGACGTCGGCAGCCGCCAGGGCCGGCGCATCGTTGACGCCGTCGCCGACAAAGGCAACGCGGTGAGCCTCCCGGCGCAGTTTTTCGACGAGTGCCGCTTTGCCTCCGGGAAGAATCGGCGCATGAACCGCCTCCGGGGGAATTCCCGCCTGAAGGGCCACGTCCTGGGCCGTCCGGGCGCTGTCGCCGCTGGCGAGCCTCACTGAAAGCCCCATCCGGGTGAGCATCGCCACGGCCTGGCGGGCGCCCGGGCGCAGGGCGTCCCCCAGCCCCATGAGCCCCAAAAGTTCTCCATCGCGCGACACGCCGGCCACGGAGAGCCCTTTGGCTGCCCAGGCACGGGCCGTTTCCTCGGCGCTCGCCGTGGCAGTGCCGCTGGCCGCAAGCCATTCTAAGGTTCCCACGCGCACATGCGCCCCATCCACCTGTCCCTCGACGCCGCGCCCGGCGTTGGCTTCGAAATGATCGCAAGGGATCTCCGGCAGGCCCCGCGCGCGGGCCGCCTCGGTGAGGGCCTGGCCGATCGGGTGCCCCGAAAACCGCTCGCAGGATGCGGCCAGGGCCAGGACCCTGTCGGCCGCGCGGTCTTCCGCGGGGCGCTCCTGGACGAGGCGGAAGCGCCCCTCGGTCAGGGTCCCGGTTTTGTCGAAGAGTACCGTGTCGACGCGCCCGGCCGCCTCGAGCGCGTCTCCTGAGCGCACGAGGATTCCGCGCCGGGCCGCGAGCCCTGTGCCCACCAGGACTGCCGTCGGCGTCGCCAAGCCCAGCGCGCAGGGGCAGGCGATGATGAGGACTGCGATGAAGATTGAGAGCGGCGCGGGCCCCTCCGGGCCCCGTGCGAGGAACCCCCAGACGAACGCCGCCAGGAGGGCCAGCGCGATCACGGCCGGCACGAAGACGGCCGCGACGCGGTCGGCGAGCCTTGCGAGGGGGGGCTTGGCTCCCTGCGCCGCCTCCACGAGGCTGGCGATCCGGGCGGCGGCGCTCGTGGCCGCGCCGGCCGTCGAGCGTACGCGCAGGGCTCCTGACAGATTGACGGTGCCGCCCAGGACCGCGTCGCCGGGCCCTTTGGGGACCGGGCGCGATTCCCCCGTCATCATCGACTCGTCCACAGAGGACCGCTCCGAAACGACGAGGCCGTCGACGGGAATCCGTTCGCCGGGGCGTATGGCGAGGATCGTACCGGCCTCGACCGCGTCGAGGGGAATCTCTTCTGTTTGGCCGCCGGGGCGCTCGACGCGCGCCGTCTTGGGCGAAAGATCCAGGATTCGGCGGACCGCCTCCGAGGCGCGCTCCTTGGCGCGCGATTCAAGCCACCGCCCCAGGAGGACGAACGCGATGATCATGGCCGCGGTCTCGAAAGAGGCGGCGTGGGTGTGGGGTCCCTTGTTGAACCCCTTCCATCCCAGGACCGCCGCCACGGCGGCGCCGAAAGCCGAAAGCGTCCCCACGGCCACCAGGGTGTTCATGTCGGCCGCCAGGCGCCGCGCGGCCGCGTACGCCCCCCGCAGAAACGGCCAGCCGCCATAAAATTGGACCGGCAGACTCAAGGCGAAGAGTAGCCAGTTTCGAACCTCTGGCGAGAGGCTCCTGGGGAGCCCCGCGCCGTCCCCCATCGACAGGATCATGACAGCGGCCGCCAGCGGGAGCGAGACGGCCGTCCGGCGCGCCAGATCCCGCGCCTCGCTTTCTTCCTGTGCCTCGCGGCGTTCGCGCCTGAAGACCGCGCGGTAGCCCGCCTTTTCGACAGCCGCCGCGAGAGCCACAGGATCGGGTGCGAAGGATCCGGATTTCATCGTGACATGAGCCGAACCGCTGGCCAGGTTCACCGAGGCGCTTTCCACCCCCGGCACGCGGGCAAGCGCCTTTTCCACCGTGGCTACGCAGGAGGCGCAGTGCATCCCCTCGATCCAGAAAGAAAGGGAACTTTGAGGAGGGAGAGAGAGATTTTGGAAAGCCATGGCTCAGTATAAAGGGTCAAATTTCACTTGTCCGGCGCGCGCACGCGAAACTACAGTACTGCGCGTGGGAATCCGTCAGGATCTAGGGAAACCCCTCGCGCGGCTTCTCATTGTCGACGATCTGGTGATGCTCCGAAAAGGGGTCCGGATCATCCTGGAGGACGTCGGCTACGAGGTGGAGGAGGCTGGAAGCGGCGAAGAGGCTCTGCAGGTTCTGGGAGCGGGGCAATTTGACTTTGTGATGACGGATCTCTCCATGCCCGGGATGACCGGGATCGAATGGGTCCGAAAGGCCAATCCTCCGAAGGAGGGACGCCCCATCTTTCTCATGATGAGTGCCAAGTTCGACCCGAGCATCGTCGAGCAGGCCAAATCGATCGGGATCCAGGAAGTCATGCAGAAGCCGTACCGGCGGGAAGCCCTGATCGCGAAGATCGACCACGTTCTGGGGGTCGATCGCAAGAAGCTCCTCAAGGAAATTGAGGAGCAGGCGACGGAGCGGCGCGCCAAAGCGAAGGCCAAGAAGGACAAGAAAGACGATAAGCACGCTGGCGAAACGCCCCCTCCCGAGACGCCGGGGCATTAAGCTGCGTGGCTCTGTCACAAAAGACCCCCTGGGATGCGCTCTACAAGGCTGGATACCGCGGCCTCGAGTTGCCGGCGTTTCTGACAGGGATGGCCGTTCCGCCGGGGGGGCGGATCCTCGATGTGGGGTG
>SBBH01000099.1 GCA_005239795.1 Planctomycetales bacterium | reverse complement strand
CTGCCAAAACCACCTTGTCTTTGTGATCCAGTGAAACCAGCGAGGTTCTAGCTTCCCTCGGTGCGGGGCGAAAGTAGGAAATTCGCCCGAGCAGAAACAGCCAGCCAGTTCTGGAGAAACCACGGCCACGCTTCCGTTCCTGGCCCAGATCTTGTTCACGATGATGTCGCCGTCCTCGACTCGGTTCAGGGTCGGGTATCTGGTCGCGGCGCCGTCGAGTTGTTCTCTCTCATATGCTCCGACACCCCAGAGGCGAACCCCGACTTGTCGATACATTTTTCCGGGAAGCGGTTGTTCCAACCGTTCGACGGGCTCACAAACCTCTCCAAGTGGGACCTCCGGCCAGGATGTCATTGGGCTGTTTTCCCTAGTTCGGAGCGGACCTCACCCAACAGATCGATGATCTTTCTTTCCTTGGCAAGGATGTCCTCCACCAACTGTTCGGGCGGCAGGTGCGTGAAGTCCGCCTTCTGGTTTGGGTTCTTGAGATCGAGGTTCACCGTCAGGCGGCTGTCGACGCCGGTCTTGACGACGTCCTCGACCTTGACGCGCCAGGCGAGATCGGTCTCCTTGCGCCCCTTGCGGCCGGGGCCTCCCCACCAAGCCTGGCAGTCGGCGAACTCCTCGAAGCGGAGAGGCATGGTCTTGGTGTAGTTCTTGCGCCCTTCGGGGAGGGGGTGCTCGTAGAACCAGATCTCCTTCGTGGGACCCGGGCGCTCGAAGAAGAGGAGGTTCGTCGGAATCCCGGTGTAGGGGGCGAAAACGCCGTTCGGCAGGCGCACGATCGTGTGGAGGTTGAACTCCTCAAGGAGCTGTTTCTTGATGAGGGCCGAGACACCGTCGCCGAAAAGCGTCCCGTTCGGGACGACCATGCCGCATCGGGTGCTGTTCCCTTTGAGGCTCTTCATGATGAATTGGAGGAATAGGAGTTCGGTCGCGTTTGTGCGCATCGATTGGGGGAAGTTCTCCTGGATCCCCTTCTCCTCCTCCCCGCCGAAAGGGGGATTGGTGACGACTACGTGGTACTTGGCCCCCTCGGTGATCGAGGCGAGGGGGTTCCGGAGCGCGTTGTCGCGCCGGAGGTTCGGTTGTTCGACGCCGTGGAGGAGCAGATTCATCATGCCGA
Source organism: Planctomycetales bacterium (assembly GCA_005239795.1). GTDB lineage: Bacteria > Planctomycetota > SBBH01 > SBBH01 > SBBH01 > SBBH01. The sequence continues at coordinate 2,111 of SBBH01000099.1, read as the reverse complement.
GGAGGTAGGCCATCGGCTTCTTTTCTATTCCGTAAAGCATCTCTCCCTGGAGGGTGCGCCGGTCCTCGAGCGTCTTCACGCCGGGCTTCAAGTGCTCGTAGGTCTCGACCAGAAACCCGCCGGTGCCGGCGGCCGGGTCGAGGACCCGCTCGCCGAGCCTGGGGGCGACCTGCTGGACGATAAAGCGGATCACCGGGCGCGGGGTGTAGAACTCGCCGGAGTCGCCGGCGGCGTCCCGCATCTCCCGGAGCATCGACTCGTAGAGGTGCGCCAGGACATGGATGTCGTCGGCCGCGTTGAAGTTGAGCTGGTGGACGAGGTTCACGACGTCGCGCAGGAGGTAGCCCGAGAGCATCCGGTTGTGCGTCTCCTTGAAGACGGCGGCGAGGACGTCGCGCTGTTCGTTCCCGGCGGTCCCCTTGAGCTCGCGCAGGTAGGGAAGGAGCTTGCCGTTCACGAACTCGAGGAGCGTCGGACCGGTCTTCCCCTCGACGGGGTCGGCCGCCCAGTCGCGCCAGCGGTAAGGGGACTCGATCGCCGGCCTGTACTTCTTCTCCATCACCTCGCGGCGCTGTTCCAGATCGTCGAAGCATTTCAGGAAGAGGATCCATGAAAGCTGGGGGATCCGGTCGAGGTCGCCGTTCAGCCCCGCGTCCTTGCGCATGATGTCGCGCGCGCTTTTGATGAGCGCTGAGAGACGCGCCTTCGGGAACGGGGTCTCTTCCTTTTTGGTTTTCTTCATCCGTTTTGCCATTCGAGCTCCTTCCAGTAGCGTCTCAAGCGGGTCATCGCCTCCGCGAGGTCCTTCTGGGCCAAGCCCATCTCCGTCGCGAAGGCGGCGTATTTGGGTGTCCAGGAGGCCGGCGGATCGGCGATCTCCACGGGGACCGGCTGTTTGCGATAGACGCTGAAGATGGCTGTGATGACCTTCCTCACGTCTTGCGCGCCGAGGAGGCCCAAATCCAAAAGGAGCATCAGGTCCGCCAGGTCGTGGACGCGGGTGTTCTCCCGCTCGCCCCGGGGGCGCGTCAGCGCGTGGATCTTTTCGGCGAAATGTTGTTGGGGAGAGACGGCGCGGAACCGGACCGCCGGGAGCTCCGCGAAGTCGAGATACCCCGCGGAAGAAAGCTCGACGGCGGGTGCCACCAGCGGATCGCCGATCCCCGCGTCCAGGTGGAAACTTTCAAACCGGCGCTTGGCGAGCTGAGCCTCGACCGAGAAGCGGTAGGCGCGCACGGGGCCCGCATCGATCGGGAGCGCCTCGCCCGCCGAAAGCCGGTAGACGAAGTGGTCGTCCAGGTTCCGGGATGCGGACTCCGCCAGGATCTCGCCCAGGCGTTGCGGGGAGGCCTCGCCGGCAAAGACGTTGAGGTCGGCGGTGAGGTCCACATCCCGCGTGGTGCGGGCCTTCGCTCCCAAACGGAGTTGAAGCGCGAAGCCGCCCTTCAAAAGCCACAGGCTGTCCCCCTCCGCCTGGATCCGGGCAAGGAGGCGCTCGAAGGCGACGATCCGGCGCAGGCGGAGAAGAACCGGCCCCGACCCCGCCGCCATGGAACCCAACCGTGTTTCAAGCGCCGTGCGAAACGCCTCGGCCGTCTTATAGCGCAACGGGATTCTCCTTCACGAGCGCGAGGAGTTGTTGCGCCTCTTTTTGGCGCTCTTTCTTGAGGCCGGCGAAGGCCGCTTCCAGGTTGGGCTGCCGGATCATGCCACGGTCCAGGGCGTCCCGGATCATCGTGACGAGATAGTTCAGCTCTGTCTGGTCGAGGAACAGATCGACGATCGTCGTGAGCGGGGTCGTGAGGCGGAACCCCGGCCCCTCCTCGATCTCCCGGACACCCAGCCAGCGCTTGTGCAGGACCACGCCTGGAGGAACGGTCTTGCGAAAATCGGGTGGGACGGTGAGGTGGATCCGCCCGGGCATGAGATCCCCAATCTCGTGGACTCCGGCGGCCGTCCCGTGAGAGACGATCGCCTTACCGCGACTCCAGAGGGTCCAGCGGATCAGGTCCTCGAAGCGGCTCCCCGGGTAGTCGCGCAGGCGGTAGATCCCCGTGTCGTGCCCGTCGCTCCACGCGAACTTGATGCCGTAGTTGCCGACCATCTCGATG
>SBBH01000045.1 GCA_005239795.1 Planctomycetales bacterium | reverse complement strand
CCCCCGGCTGCGGCTGCCCCAGGACGCTCCCGCCACGCGTCGGTCCTGGTCGTCGACCCCGATCGGAGCATCTTCGAAGAGGTCATGGAACTGCGCTTCCAGGGAGGCGCGCGGCGGTACCACTGGGCGCCCCACTGCGTAGATGCCTTGAAGGATTTCGATCGGATCCAGCCCGACCTTATCGTCCTGCGTGACGCCGCTCCCAAGGCGGACGATTTCGTCGCCAAGATCAAGATCGAGAAGAAAAAAAGCCTCGTATCGATCGTCAAGATCTATCCCCGCGGCGTCGACCCCCGCCGCCTCCATTCCTTCAAGATCTGGGAAAACGACTTCTTCGTGGAACCTTTCGATATCTCGGAGCTGTTCGCATTGGCGGAGATGGAGCTCGGCCGCGTCCCCCGCGACCGGGAGATCGTTCTCCACCAGACGGCCTTCCGGTTCCTAACGGACGAATCGAACATCGAACGGGCCGCCGAGCTCATGGGGGACCTGCTGGGACGCACGGGACTCACGGAATCCGACAAAAGCTCCCTGCACGCGGCGTTCAAGGAAGCGGTCGACAACGCCTGGCGCCATGGCCACCGCGCAAGCCCAACCAAGTCGGTGGAAGTCCTATTCACGGTGGACCTCGAGGGGGTCTCGATCGAGGTGGCCGACGAAGGAGAAGGATTCGCCTATGGAACCTATCTCGATGAGATCCATGGCGAGGATCCCTACGCCAAGGCGAAAAAAATCCACGCCCAAGGAAAGCGTGGGGGACTTGGAATCCTCATGATGAGCCGGTGCGCCGACGAACTCACCTACTTCGGCTCGGGAAACCGCTTGCGGCTGCGCAAGCGCCTCCGCGCGTTCGCCCCGCAAGAGCTCCTCGCACCAACAGGAATCCCAAAGGAATCTTCAGCTTGATTTTAAACAACTTATAATAATTGGTTTACGTTCACGATAAACCAGAGACGCTACCAGCTTGACACAGGAGCTATTTCGGGGTAGACATCTCTCACCTTTATGACGTGGGAGAAGAATCCGTTTCTGGGCCATCGATTGGCCGGCATGATGCAATCTGAATCGGTCGATCCCGCTTCCCGCGTCGTCTGCCGAAAATGTGGCTACACGACGATCATCACCCGATTCCACCGGCTTCAAAGCGTCCAAGGACTCTACTGCCGGGGATGCGGCGACGTGGTCGGCAAAGACGGCGCGCCTCTCACAGGGCACGCGAAATCTCAGAAGTAGTCGTAAATCCTTCTTAACAACGCGGCGATCCGCACAAGACTGGACGGCAACCTCACGCCGTTTCTGATCGGCAGGTCGCGAACTCTGCTGAAGGGATTTGAATCAAGAGGGACAGGCGGAAGCTGTTTCTCCCCCTGACGCAAGAAGCGCCTCGGGAGGCCCCCCAGACCGCCCCTCGAGCCTTTCCAAGGGAAGTTTCAGATATGCCTTCAGGATCTCGCAGGCATTGGCCAGCCCCCCCAGATAAGCGCGGTCGCGCGCGAGCTCCCTCTTCTGACGCTCGAGGCCCGCCGCGGGGACCGTGGCCATCTCGAGATCCGCCTTGATTCTGCGGAACTCATCCGGCTGTGCCAGGCCCGCGACGAGCTTGTGGGTTTCCTTGAACGCATCGATTTTTTTTGCTTCCTCGCGCACCTTGCGAATGAGGGAGGAGGCGTCCTCCCCGCGCGACAGCTTCTCATGGATCTCACCCAGAATGGAAAGCACCTCGGCGTAATACCGGCCGACCTCCTCGAAATCGCGCATCTGGCGCTGGAGGGCCGAGAGTGTCCGGGAACGGATCTCGTCGACGCCCCCCTCCGGCGGCGCCGGAGGGGCGATCTTTTCACGCGGGAAGGGAGTCTGGCAATAAGTCCGGATCGCGTCCGCGAGCGTCATCCGGGTGGTCCCTTGCTTGGGGAGCCCCCCTTCCGTCGCGTCGATGACCTTGGCCCGCATCTTGAGGAAATCCTCCTCGAAATGCACCAGATACGTGAACATCTGCTCATCGGTGTAGACGGGAGAGCCGTCCAGATCGACGGCTCGCCTCAGGATCGGCCGGACCCTCAGGAGGGTTTCCCATTCCTTCATCTCGAAGGTCGAGAACCGGTTGAACTCGGGGACCCAGTTTTCGTGGATCGCCGTCCCCGGCATGTGGGTGATCCCGTAGGGGTAGCAGAGGTCCTGCCCCACGAGGATGATCGGGTCGGCCCCCAAAAACTCCGCCAGATACAGCGACAGATGCGCCACGGTCGCCCCCCAGCGGATCGTCCCCTTGTCGAAGTCGGCGTCCTTGAGGACGGCGGCCAAGAACGGATGGTTGAAGAAACGCTTGGGCCCCGGATACGTGTCAACGACAGCATAAGAGACTTTGGGGTCGCAGATCAGGGTCACCGGCGGCGGCGTCTCGAACCCCTCGAAGTATTTCGCGGAGATCTTGTGGTAGTCCAGGCACGTGACAAAATCAGGAACGACACCGCGATCCAAAAGCGTCCGGAATACAGTCGGGACCGAAATGACCACGGCTCCCTTGGCGGCCTCTCCCAGGAGATCGATGTTGCGGGTCAGGGAGGGCCCCCCCGCCACCAGGATCGCGGGGCGTCCCGCCGCCGCGCCGGCCAGATCCTTCACCCCCGGCGCGAAAACATACGAGGAGAGGTTCAGACAGACGTTCATCATGGTGATCTTCGAAAGCTCTGCAAGCGTGTGGAGGTTCATGCGGGCGTACGCGAAGAACTCCTCGACCACCTTGCGCACCCCGCCATAGTAGGCGGGGAAGGCCGCCCAGGAGGCGGGGTGGGCGAAAACCTCCGTCTTGGCGAAAAAATTCAGGGTGTACTGGCCGAGGCGCTGGATGATGGCGGGTTTGGACAAGTCCACCAGGAGCATAAGGCGCCCCGTGCGGATCATCTCGGCCCAATCGTGAAGGGCGAGGGCGATGCAGAGAGACTCGATCGATTTCTCGAAGACGGCGACGCGGCAGACCAGGGGAAGCCGGCTCAAGAGCTCCTGGACGTGATAGCCGGCCCCCAACCCGTAGACGAGAAGGCCGGAGATCCCTTCGGTGGTCGCGCGCGCGACCTGCGAGCGCGCCTCGCCGACCGGGTCGTTGCGGCTGTGGAGAAGCGCCTCGCGGCCACTTTCGGTGGTCGCCGAAAGAGTCACGGCGCCGGAGGCTGTCTGGAGGATTCTTTCGGCAGGGAGCCCAAACGCCTTAACGCGTGCGGCCAGGTCCGCGTCCACCTGGGCCAGGGCGTCGAGGTTGGCCGCCAGACGCGCTGAATCCATCATTCAGGCGCTATTCTCTATCGAGTGGCGCGGCCTCGGAAAGGGCCTTCGACCAGGACGCGAAAAGATCCTTTCCCTCGAGGCTCAGGAGATCGGCGGTCTCCACCCAATCTTTCCGGATGAGGGCTGTCCGGACCTGCTCGAGGCTTGAGAGGGTGAGCCCCACGGCTTTCTGGAAAACCTCCCCGCGGGATGAATCCAGGCATGGAGCGACCTCGTGAGCCACCCGGAGAAACTCTCCCCAGGCTCCGCACAGGGCGCGGATCTGGACCCCTCCCTGGTCATAGGACCCTGCATAGAGCGTCTCGGCGGTGCGCTGGTGGATTCCCTTTAGGCGGCCGAGGGCCTCCTGCAATCCCTCCATAACGGCCGCGGCGAGGGTGCTCTCTTCTGAGTTCATCCCTCGCCTCGCTTCTCCTTGGCTTTCTCGATCGCGATGGACCACCCTTCGCGAAGCGTTTCAAGAAGCGGAAGGATGTTGTGGATGCGCGCTGTATCCCGGCTGATATTGGCCCAGACAAGCTCCTCGTACATGAAGACATATAGATTGGAAAGATTCCGGGAGATCTCGGGGTTGGCATCGGGCCGCAGGGCGCACAAGAGCTCGAGGACAATCCGCTGCGCCCGGATCAGAAGGTCCCCCGCTTCCTCTCCTTTGGCGGCTTCGAGCGCCTCCTGGGCCCGCAGGCAGAAACGGATCGCCCCGTCGTAGAGAATGACCACCAATTGCTCCGGCGAAGCGGTGAGGATCTGTGATTCGAGATACCGCTGAGCCGTGGGGTGCATGTTAGGATTCGCGCGGCGCCTTACAGGAGATTGAGCCCCCCGCCGGTGCCTCTGGCGCGTTGGGACGAGGCCAGGGCCGCGAATTGCTGGGCGATGAACGAGGATTGCGACTGGAGTCGGGCGAGCACCGTCTCCAGGGCCGCAAACTGCCTCTGGAGCCGCTGTTCCTCCAGGGAGATGCGCTCGGTAAGCGATTCGATTTGGTCTTCCAAATCGTCCACCTTGGCCTGTATCACCTGGTCGGCATTGGTCAAGGTCCCGTCGTCGGAACGTGTCAAGAGGTCGAGCGCCCTGTCGAAAACAGCCATGAGGCCGTTGACGTTGAGGGCGGCCCCCTTGTGGATGGTCGAGGTCGAGCCGCTGACGGTGATTTCCGTCCCGGCAATCCCAAGATCCTCGGCCGAGAACGACCCGCTAATCGACACGACGTTCAAGTTGTTGGTTCCAATCGACGTGTCGGTCAAGGTGATCCCCGTGCCGTCGGAGGAGATCGTCGCCGTCACCTTGTCGGCGCCGGTGTTCCCGGAGGCGGTGTTGATCGCCGTCAGGATCGCTTGGATGGTGGCGGCTCCGTCGAAATCCACCTTGAAGGCGGTCCCGTCGCGCCGCGTGATCTGTATGTCCGCGCCGGTGACCTGGCGCATCCCCTCTCCGGCGCGCAGTTGAGACAAGGACATCCCCGCCGTGATGTCGGGCCCTGTCCTCAGGAGCTTTTCGACGCCGGTCCTGTCGCTGGCGAGCCGGGAGAGGAAAACGCTGCGATCAAAGATGAGGAGCCCCGTGTCCTTGTCGACCGTGACGCCCAGCGGTTGGAGCCTGTCCAAGGGGGACGAAAGCCCCTTGACAGGCGTCCGCAAAGCCTTGAACAACTTGTCTTCAATGAAGCGTGCAATAGAATTCCCGAACAGCACGCCGGCCTGCTGAGTCTCTGGGTTGTAGTCGCTCTGCGTCCGGATGGACGAGACCGCGGCGTTGAAGCTCCCGACGAAACTCGCCAGATCGTCAGCCAGGCTGCCATCATCGTTCGCGACGGTGATGGTCACGGGGGTGCTCGACGCCGCCTTCACGTCCAGCGTCAGTCCCGTCAGGACGTTTTCGATCGTGTTGTCCGGATGCGTCACAAAGAGCGGCGTGCTCCCTCCCGACGTGTCGCCGATGAGGACGCCGGCGTTGCGGGCCCGGATCGTCTGGTTGAATTCGAAGGAAGAGGTCTTGGCGTCGACGATGATCGCGCCGGGCTCCCCCGTCCCCCTGGCCGTTACCACGAGCCTGTAGGGGTTGGCAGGAGACCCATCGTTGATGACGGAGGCCACCACATCCCGGCCGAGGTTGTTGATCTTTGTCACGACGTCGTTCAGGGTATCGGTCGAGGAGACGGTGACGGAGATCTCATAGGAGCCGTCGACCGTCGTGGAGCTCGTACCGGTCGTCGCCAGGTTCAGGTCCTTGGCGGTGGTCCCGCCGTTCTGGTCGGACACCACGAGCGTCCCGCTTCCCGTCGCGGAGGTCAACAGGACGCCGTCGCCGCCCGCGTTTAAGGCCAGGGTAGCGCTCGAGCCGGCCGCCGTCGCTGCCGTGTTGAAGGTGTTGATGAGATCGGCCACAGTCGAGATCGTGCTCGTGTCGCCGATGTCGACCGTGAAGATCTTTCCCTCTTTGTCGGTGACCTGGAACTCTCCCCGGAAGATCCCCTTGCTGCCGTTTAAGTTCGCCAGGAGCATCGCCGTCGAGATGAACTGGCGGTCGACGTCGTCCCCTTCGAGCGTCCCGGCCGATCCCGTCTTCAGAATCCCCAGATGGCTGGGGGCCAAGCTCGCGTTCAAGGCGGTGACCGTGAGATTTCCAGATCCCCCGTAGGTGTCCTTCAGGTGCAGGCCGTTCCCGGCGCCGTTCAAGCCGACCGAGAAACTGGAAGCCGTCGCCGCATAGGCGGCGTCATGGGCCGCCTTGATGGCGTCGACAATGTCCTGCATAGTGACGTGCGTTGCAGCATCGAGGTCGACGTCAAAGGTGTTCCCATCGGTGAGAGTCACGCGCAAATCGGCTCCCGAGACGGTCGAATACCCGAGTCCGCCCCGGATCGTTTTGGAAAGAATCGTGTTGAATTCGGGGATCAGGCGGCCTCCACTGAAGGTGTCGCCGGAGGCGCTCAAGGTGGCCCCAAAGAGATCCGCCGCAGCGCCGCTCACATCGGTGATGGCGATCGACCCGCCGTCGGCGTTGTTGTCGATGATTTCAAGGCTCTTCCGGCCGGAAGCCAGACGCACCGTCAGATTCTCCCCGGCAGCCGTGGCGGCGTTCTGGATCGCCGTGATCACCTTGGCAATCGTGTCGTCGGTCGATGCGAGCGAGATGTTGATCCCGGCCCCGCCGTCGACGCTGATCGTGAAATCGGTCCCGCTGGCGTTCCGGACACCCAGGCCGTTGTTGAGAAGCTCGAGCTTGCTCGTGACAGCCAGGGTGTTGACCTCATCTCCCGTGAGCGTGTTTGAGGCGACGCTCTTCAGGATCCCCAAGTCGTTCGCAACGGTGCGGCCGTCCACCTCCTCCACCTTGAGATTTGAAGAGGTCGAGCCGGATGTGTCCGTAAGGACAAGGAGATCGCCGCTCACCGCGGCCTGGACCTTCGCGGTGCCGTTGGCGTTGATGGCGTTCACGACGTCCAAGATGGTCTCCGCCGTAGAGAGGTCGACGATCGCAGCGTCGCCGGCGCGGTCCGTGATCTTGATGCTCCCACGGGAAACCCCCGCCTGGCCGTTTAAGAAGCTCAAGGAGGTCTTGGGATCGAGGTGCGCGCTCGTCGTGCGCGTGCCGAATTCGATCGAGAAGGCACCCGCCCCCACGGCCGTCGTCCCAGCGTCGGCAAACCCCTTGGAGATCGATTGCGACGCCGTCGCGGTGCGCCCGACCCGGAACGTAAAGGCCCCCAAGGACGCGGAGGAGGAGGCTGACGCCGTGAGAACGTCTCCATTGGAAGAGGAGACGACGCGGTTCCGAAAGGTGGAAAGCGTGCTGAGCCCCGTTGAAAACACCTTGAGGCCGAGGATCTGCCCTTTCAAGGCCCCCAGGGCCGACTGCTGAAGTTCAAGATTGCTGACCTGCCGGTTGATGAGAACGATCGGCCGGCGCTGCAGCCCTATAAGCTGGCTAATAATTTCGGTGCTGCTCAGACCCGAAGCGAGTCCATCGATGGTAACTGGCATTGAGCCCCCCCTTCCTAAAGATCGGCTTTGAGGAGGCGCAACTGAAGGGACGACAAGAGTTTTTCGCGGCTAGACGAGCCAGCCTTCGGGAGGGACTGTGACCTCGCGCCCATTCACCGTCATGTAAAAAACGGCGCGGCCCGTCTCCGGATTGATGCTGGCCCGGATCTCGCGGCGCCCAACGACCACGATTGGAGCCTCAGGCACCGCCGGCGGCTCAGAATCGGTCGGGATCGGAGACGGGATGACTAGATTTTTGGCCTGGTCCGCTCCCCGTTTAAGCGCCGCCGCCACCCGAGGAGGCGTGGACAGCACGGGAGCCCTCGCGGGTCTTGAAACCGGATCAGGGATGCTGTCCACCATGCTTTCCTCTCTTTAGGATTGCGCGAATCCTATTACCCGAGGAGCTGGAGCACCGATTGCGGCAACAGGTTCGCCTGGGCCAGGATGGCGGTTCCCGCCTGGACCAAGATCTGGAGCCGTGTGAATTCCGCTGTTTCGGAGGCGAAGTCGGTGTCTCGGATCCGGGACTCCGCCGCCGCCATGTTTTCGATCGTAACCTGCAACGAGGCGATGTTGCTCTGGATGACGTTCTTCTCCTCTGCCCCCAGCCTCCCCCGTTGCGCCGTGACATCGTCGATCGCAGCCTGGATGATGCGGAGCGCCCGGTCCGGATTGTTCTTGAGCGAGTACGACTGGCCGCTCACGATCTGGTTTAAGAATCCCGTGAGGGAGCTGCCGCTTCCCAGGTTGAAGGTGTTGAGCTGCTTGATACCGAAAAATTCCTTGTCGTTGGCAGTCGTTCCAGACCCCAGTTGGAAGGTGAGACCCCCCGTGCTCTTGACGTCGATGCGCTTGGTAAGCCCGACGCTCGACGCGCGCCCCCCGAAGGTGGCATCCAAGAGGAAGCTTCCCTTCAAAGTTTGGGTGTTGATCACGGCGCGTAAGCCCTTCCCAGCCGCGGCGACGCCATTCACGGTGGCGATGATGTCCTTGCCAAAGTCGACGCCGCCGTCCGTGAGCCGGGCGGTGCCGGTCGAGCCGATCTTAACGCCGTTCCCGTCCGTATCGAGGTCGACGATCTTGACGAACTGATCGGCCCCGAATCCGGAGGATTCCCCCGCCACTGAAAGGAAGGTGATGCCGCTGTTGGCGGCGACGGTGCTGCGCACCGCGGAGACGCCCGTGCTGTCCTTCACAGAATTGACGGCGGCGACGATCGAGGAAGCGGTGCTCGAAGCGGCAATCACGATAACCGCGGTCCCCTCGTTTCCGGAAATCTGCAGGGTGATGGCGGAGGCGGCGCTCGTCCCCTTGAACGCCGACAGGCGCACCGAGCCGCGCTCGGCGTCGTCGACGACCTTGATCCGCACGGCGAGCGTGGACTGGCCGGTCGGGATCGACGCGCCGAAGATGTCGGTCTCGTCCAGGGACGAGGCTGTGATGCCGGAAACCGTGTAGTCGAGGGTCCCGTCCAAAAGATGCTGGGTTCCGAACTTGGCGGTGTTGGCAATCCGGTCAATCGCCTGGATCGCCGCGTCGATCTGGTTCTGGTTCGCCTCGATCTCCTCGGCCGAAAGCGCCCCGGTGTTGGCCGCTTCGGTGGCGAGATCCACCATCGACAGGAGCAGGGTGTTGATCTCTTGGATAGACCCTTCCGCCGTCCGGATGAGGTTCTGGGCGCGCTCGTTGTTGGAGACCGCCTTGCGGAGGGTGGCGATCTGGGTGCGCAACCGCTCGGAAATGATGAGACCTGCGGGGTCGTCTGCGGCCGAGTTGATCCTGAACCCCGTGGACAAGCGCTCAAGGGATTTGCTCAGCAGCGTCCCGTTCTCGCTCAGGCGCCGGATCGCGATGAGAGCCGGTACGTTGGTATTAATCCGCGTCATACCATCCTCCTTGACGTGTCTGCGGGCGTCCCTGCCCTCCTACCGACAGCCCTTGCGACCCAATCCCTTGATCGTCCATGAACGGCCCAAACTTTAAGCCCCATTTAAAATCCCTTTCTCCCAATCCCTTCGACTCTTACGGTGCCTCTCTCACAGCCAAGCGCCCCTTGGAAAGGGGAAATCGGCAAAAAAAGGCCGTCGGATGACTGTTTTTTTTACGAGGAAGCCGGGAACGAGGGAGGAGTGGCGAGTGTCCTTCCCAACGGCTCCGCCTGCGACGGACGGACCGTGGAGGCCTCGCGGTTGGCGGCCTGGATCTCGTCGTAGACTTCCTTGCGATGAACCGGAACGCCCTCAGGCGCCACAACGCCGATCCGGATCCGCTCAGCGCGCACGGAAAGGATCGTGATCTCGATGCGGTCCCCGATCATGATCCGTTCCCCGACATGGCGCGAGAGGACCAGCATGGAAGTTATTTCCGCACGGCCCCTTAGACTGCCTGAACCACCGAGGGCTCGGCCGTGAACTCCAGGGGATGGCGCGTCGAGTAGTCCGACTCGGCCAAAACGATCTGTTTGGCTTGGCGCTTCTCGAAATTGAAAACCAGGGGCCCTTTGAGGTTCGCTGTGGTGGGACGTTCCCCGTCCCCCACGGCCAGGATCACAGAGACAAACCCCTGCGATTCATCTGCCAAACCGATCACCTCGAGGTCTTTCTTGGGAACCTGCACGCGGTAGTCGGCTAGGAGCAGGGTCGGGTCGCACACGACGAAGGCAAGCCAAGGCGCCTCGGCCGACTGCAGCCAGCGCAAGGGGGCGAACTCGGGGATGTCGAGCACGATGTATTGTTTCATGTCCTCGAACCCCAGGATCCCCTCTGGAAAAAAGATCATGTCCTGCTCGCAGCAGTCGATCTCGCCGAACCGCGTCGTTTTGATTTTCATTCTCCTCCTCCGTTCGAAATGTTGACCCCTACCGCAGGAAATTCGAAAGACTCAATTGGCTGATCGTGGCCGACACCTGAAGCGCCGCTTGATAGGCGGCCTGCTGTTGCGCCAACTGCGAAATCGCCTCCGTCACGTCGGCGTCGACTTTCCCCGACAAGAGCGCCTGTAGATCGAGCTTGTCGGCGTTGTGGCGGGATTGGACCGACTGAAGCTTCGTGATCCGCCCTCCGAGCGCCCCGCGCGTCTTCGAGAGGTTGGTGAGCACCGTATCAAGAAGCGCCGCCGCCCGGTTGATGACAACCGTGTCGTTGGCCGCCAAGCCGTCGCGCAGTTCGTCCAAGGCCGTAAAGAGGTTCTCCGCCCGCACCCCCTGGGGATCAACGCTCGCTCCCGTCAAGACGCCGCCCGACCCCGACCCTCCCACGGTGAACCCCAGATCCGTGATCGTGGCGGAGACGCCCCCCGAGGCGATATTCAAAGTGGGGTTCGCTCCCCCGCCGGAATCGGTCAATTGGAAACGGGGCGTCCCGGAGACGAGCACCGTCGAAAGCGTGACGGTCCCGTTGGTGGCGTTCGAGAAGGCGGTTGCCAGATCCTGCACGGTCTCGGCGTTCGTGAGATCCACCTCGACCGTCCCGCCGCTGTAGACCATGGAGAGGGGCCCGCCGGTGAACCCGCCGCCGTTGTTGATCGTATAGAGGGGCGTCGACGAGGTCATCGTCGTCAGGATCCCGAGCGACGTGCCAGAGGTCCCCGCGCCGGTCTCGCGGATCTTCAGGAAGGCGCCGCTCAGACGCGAACGGACATTGAGGCCGGTCTTGCCCGCATTGATCGTCGCCTCGAGCCTCAAGGATTCTCCGCTTGTCGTCTTGGCCGCATTCACAGCCTGGATGACATCCTCCATCGTGACGGCCGTCGAAAGGTCGATCGAGGCCGTGAGAGATCCGTTCGTGACATCGATGCCGGTCAGGGTGATCCCCGTGCCGTTCAAAGAGGAGATCGGCGTCGTCAAGGTCAGGTTGGGATCGCGGTCGGTTCCGGTGAGGACCATTCCGACCGAGGATCCCAGGATCCCAAGATCCGAGGCCGTGGTGCCGCCCCCCACCTCGGACACGGTGAAACTGCTCGAAGAATGGGTCAGCAGCAGGCCGTTGCCGCTGGCGTTGACCGACACGGTGATCGCGGGGACCGCCGCCTGGATGAGGTCGCGCACATCGTCCAGGTCCTCGGCGCCGGCGAGATCGACCGTCGTCGTCGTGGCGCCGACCGCGATCGCGATCGACCCCTCGGCGACCCCCAATCCCCGGCGCAACTCCGCCAGGCGTGTGGGCGCCGTGGTGCCCGACCCCAGGGTGATGCCGGGGTTCAGATCCACGGTCCCCAACACCTCGCTCGAAAGCGCCCCGAACGCCTCGGATCCCGTCAGATTCATGGCGACCGCCTGCCCATCAGCGACATTCCCGAAAAGACTCACCTCGTCCCCCAGATACGCAATCCCGCCCGAGGCATCTACAAAGGGAGCCGTCGTCGTCTTGCTCCCGCTGAATAGATACCGGCCCTCGAACCGCACGTTGGCCGACGTCGCCAGGAGCGACGTGAGGATGTCGCTCACGTTCTGGGCCGCGGCCGTTCGGGATTCCTCCGTGGAGGTGGCGTCGAGCTGTTCCAAGGCAATGTTGTAGGCGTCCAGCCCCTTTTGATAGGCGTCGGCGAGCGCCGTGCCGGTGGTCGACAGGCGCGAGACCCCGGTGGCGATCACGCTCTGAAACCGGTCGATCCCGGACAGGGCGTTTTCGTAGCGGAAGGCGACCGCCGCCCCCACCGGGTCGTCGGAAGGTTTTAAGATCCGCCGCCCGGTCGATACCTGAAGTTGCGTCGCCAGCAGTCTCCCCAGGCTCTGCTGGGCGTTGAAGATGAGCTGGCGGGCGATGGACCCTTGCGTGGCGCGGATCACAGGTTCACCAAAACGTCTAAGAGGTCGCTGATGACGCTGGTATAGCGGGCCGCGGCGGTGTAGGCGGCCTGGAACGACGTCAGATTGATCAACTCCTCGTCGATATTGACGCCGGACACCGCGTCCCGGGAGTTCTGGACCTGATTCAACGTGAGCTCCGCGATCTCGAAGAGGTCTTCCGCCTGTGAGGCGTCTACCCCGACGGTCCCCACGAGCCCCTGGTAATACGCGTCGATGTTGCTCGCGTTGCTGTTAAAGAGATTTTCGTCCCTGACCGCGATCAGGTTCAGGGCGTTGGTGTTGTCCCCCGGCGCCGTGGAGCGGGCCAAAGCCACAAGGGAAGGGTCGCCGTCGACCAGCGCGTCGATGTTGACGTCAAAAGAACTGCTCCCGGTAAAAAACGTATTGAGGCCCAGGGCGGCCAAGACGCCGCTCGTGTCGTTATTAAACGAGAATTTGATGTTCGCGGCGGCGCTCGTGATCGTGAGCTTGCCGTCGGTGGAGATCGTGGCGTCGATATTGGCGATCGCGTCGAGCTTTGTGCGCAGGCTCGAAAGCGTCTCTCCGCTGTCGATCTGGACATCCACGAGATCCTCCGAGCCGGTGGCGCTGTTTTCCACGCGCAGCTGGAAGCTCCCGGGAATCGAGAGTTTGGAGGCCATCGCAAGGTTGCTGGAAGCCAGGGCCGTCGTGGAGGAGCTCACAGCGTTGACGGCGGTGATCGTCGAAAACGCCGAAAGCCCCCGGCCACTTGCGTGGACCTGATTGAAGCGGAAGACGAACTCCTTGACCATGGTGTCGAGCGTGCCGATGTAGTTCACGGCGTTCGTGTCGCGGGCGTCGATGAGCCCCTTTAAAGTCCCCCCCTGAAGGGAGATGTCGCTTAAGTTCCCGGCGAAGATCGGGATCTTCACGGTGACGCCGCTCACAACCGTGTCGCGGGTCGACAGGAGGAACTTCTCGGTCCCGAACACCACCGGCTCCCCGCTGATGAAGACGTTCAGGAGGCCATTGTCCTGCTCGCTCGTGGTCACCTTCACCTTCCCCGAAAGATCCCGCACCAGCTGATCGCGCTGGTCTCTCAAGTCATTGGCGTTGCTGACACTGCCGTCGGAAAATTCGCTCCGCAAAATCTGCTGATTGAGTGTCGCGATCTCCGTAATGATCTCGTTCGCGGCTAAGACCTCGGCAGAGACCTGAGCATTCAGGTCGCTACGCACCCCGTCAATCCCCCGTCGGAGCTCCCGGATGGCGCCGGCGAACTCTTCCGCCTTGACGACCACTTGTCGCCGGATCGCCACGTCTTCGGGGTTCTGAGAAGCCTCTTCCAAAGCATTGAAAAACCCATCGAGGAGCGACGAGAGGTCGGTGTCCGTCAGCTCTCCGAACTCCCCTTCGATGCGCGAGAGCGCCCCGCTGAATTCGCGGCGGCTCCCGAGCGTCGTCTGTTCGCGCTTGAGCTGGGCTTCGATGAAAAGATCCAGCCGCCGTGTGATCGACAGGACCTGTGTTCCCGTCCCCACGATATGGGCTCCTAGACGGACGGGCGTGGTGGCGCTGAAATTGGCGATCTGGCGCGTATAGCCGGGGGTATTGACGTTGGCGATGTTATTGCCGGTCACGGTGATCGCCTGCTGGAAGGCCGCCAGCGCCCGCGATGCAATCCCCAATGCCCCGGTAATCGCCATCTCTTTATCCTCTACTCATGTCTCATGACTCATGTCCCATGTCTGTTCTCATGACCCATGCCTCATGACTCATGACTGCTTCATACTTCCCTATCCATCACCGCCGCGCCCATTTTTGCGGGTTTGCGCCCGGGCACTTGGTAGGTCGGCTCCCCCGCGCCGCTCCCCAGGAGGATCCGCACCAGGCCGTCCACCCGTTCGACCGATTGCCGGAGAAGCTCGGCGTTCCCCTGCGTGATCTGGCCGAGGTCGCGGACCTGGTCGAGAAGCTTTTGGCGCAGGCCTCGCGCGGCCTCCTGGAGAGGGACCGGCATCAGGCCGATCGCCTCCCGAAGCGAGCGCCCCGCTTGGGGGTCCCCCTCAACCGGCAGGAGCCTCTCGAGGATCACGCGGCGCGTCTCGCCCAATTCCCGAAGTTGAAGGACCTTCACCTCCTCGCGGCTGTTGGTCTCCTGCAAGCCTGTCAGATCCAGTTCCTGGATCGCCTGGCGTTTGTGCTTTCCGAGCGCGATCAATTCGGTGAGCGCCTCGGATTCGTTCCGGAGCGTCTGCATGAGATCATCCCAGCCTGAATCCATCGCGAGCCCCCCCTTTCCGTGTATCGGTTGCCCCCGCTCCGTTTTGAAGCGGCAGACCTGAAAAATCCTTATTCTGGCGTCCGCCAATCACGAGCGACCGAGACAAATCGGTCGCCAAACGGTCGTTCAGAAAATCCCGGAAGATCTTCTCCCCTGTCGATTTAGGGACGAGCCCCCCCTCCGGTACCGTCTTCCACATCTGGTCGATGAGATCCCGCATAAAAACAGACGTTAGGAACCGCGCGGCCTCGGCCGCCTGCTCGGGACGCTGGGCCTGCCTCAGCGCCGCCGCCCCCTGAATATCCGCACCGAGTCCGATTTCCATAGTGGTCTGGCTATTCGACAACCAAGGCCGCCCTCAGCATCCCCACACGCTTCATATTTTGAAGCGCCACAATGAGATCGCGCGTCGTCAAAAGCCCGCCGGCCCCCCCCTTGACCCCTCCGGCGGGCGGCACCGGCGCCCCGGGGCGCGAGCCCGCGCGGATCTTGCGCACATCCGCCAGGACCTCTGTCAGCCGCCGCGGGGAGCTCACGCTGATCTCAACGTCATTCACCTCGACCCAGCCCGGGTCGATCCAGACGTCACCGGTCATGCTGATGGTGCCGTTCTTCTCGTCGACGACCACCCTGTTCTCCTCGGCGAGGAGAGGCGCCGGGTACGCCTCCATCTCCGCGACAAACGCCACCGGGTCATCCAGATGCGACGTCGGGACGTAGACCTCCACGGTCCCGGCGTCCCGGGCGAGGGCGAGCCTGGAGGAAACCTCCCGCCAGCGGCGGTTGATCTCCTGGGCAATCTTGTGCGCCCCTTGGAAGCTCGGTGTGTCCAGATCCCACTCCATGCGCCCGACCCCGACCACCTTCCCGTCCCCTTCCAAGGCCTTCTCCACAAAAGCGATAAAACCGCGCCGTGAGGCGGCGTACCGCTCTGGGATCCCCACTTCGACGCTCTCAGAATCCCGCACGGCATAGGGGATCTCCTTGAAACCGTCGGCGGCAGCAAGCCTTGCCAAGAGGTCCCGCAGGGTGCGGCCGCCCGCGGCCTGCACGAGGACGCGGCCCGCGTCGAAAAAGAGGTGCTCGAGCTCGCGCACGATCAGGGCCCCGCCGGGGATCCGCGCGATCGTCTCGTGCGCTCCCCGCTCCTTGTTGCCGACGGAAAGCGCCCCTTGGGCGAGAGCCACGACAGGCCGGGGGGAGCCGTCGCCCCGCCCGGGTCCGGCCAAGGGGGTCGGGAGGAGCGTTCCCCCAGAAAGCGACGTCGCGTCGTTGACGGCCTGGACTTCAACGTCCACCCGGTCGCCCCGCTTCTTGAAGGCGGGGATCCGGACCGTCACCGTCACCAGGGCGACGTTCTTGCTCTTGAATCGGTCGGGGGAGATCTCGTTCCCCAGTTCCTTGAGGATGTAACGCGCCACGTCCAGCGTTGACAGGCTCTTGTCCCCCGTGCCGTCCAAGCCCACCACGAGCCCCGTCCCGACGAAAACGTTCTCATCGACCCCCTTCACCTTGGCCACGTCCCCCAACAGGGGAAAAGAGGTGGCCTCCTGGGCGCCCGCGGAGAGGGGGATCGCGGACGCCAGGAGGCCCCCAACGAAAAACCGCCAGGCGGGAAAGCGGGAAGACGGATGGATAAGGCCCTTTCCCCGCCTGCTGGAAACATTGGGTATCGAGTGCTGAGTGCTGAGTGCTGAGTGCCCCAGTGTCCCTGAAGACTCAGGACTCAGGACTCGAGACTCAGGACTTGATGGCACCGTTTGCATAACCGCCTTTCAAAATGGCCAGACCACGTCCAAGGCGCGCGCCAGCCACCCGCGCTTGTTGACCTGGGCGCCGGGCCCCTCCTGCTCGATCCGCAGGACGGGATTTGCGACCCGGTCATAGTCAATCGAGTTGTCCGGCTTGATGTCCTCGCGTCGGGCAACTCCCGTGAAAATGATCACCTGCTTGTCCTCGTCCTTCTGGGTGACCTTGCGCGCTTCGAGGACCAGCGTCCCGTTGGGGCGCACGTCGACGATCTCCGCCGCGATCGAAGCTGAGAGCTGGCGCTGGTCGAGCTGGTTGTAGGTCCCCTTGGATTCCTTTTCCGACTCGATATCGAGCTTGATGGGGGATCCCTCGTCGCGGGCGTTGCTCTCGACGCGGCGCCCCGGCGCCGCCCGCAGCTGCGTGCCGTTCCCCTGGATGTTGAACCAGTCGGCGAGCTCCATGTCGATGTCGTATTCCTTTTTCTGGTTGGCCGTGATGTTGTTCTTGAACTGGAAGACATCCTTCACACGCACCATCACCAGATCGTGGATCTTCACCTCCGGCAGAACCACCTTGGGATCCTTGGTGAGGGAGGCCTCCGCGGCATTCGCCTCCGGACCCGGTAGATACACTTCCCCGCGCGCCGTGGGCGTCATCCCCCAAAGGGGGATCCACGCAGCGGCCGCGGCCCATAACAGATGTCTTGGATTCATGGCGACTCCCCCTCGCTCAAAACCACCTCGCCGGGGCCCGCCGCGATCCCCTCGTACGTCTCCCCGCCCCCTTTCAGGGGGACCACGCGGACCTTCTCCCCCCGCCGCGCGTCGGCCCCGGCGCGAGCCCCGAACCCCACAGAAACTCCTGCCGATCCAGACCGCACCCGGATG